>JACOYJ010000015.1 GCA_016181885.1 Candidatus Pacearchaeota archaeon
CTATAAGAGAATTAACAAGACATGCCAGAGAGAGAAAAGTTAAAGCATTTCTTGATATTTTTGTTCCTAAACTAAAAGAAGTAGCAGATGTTCTTGGACTTGATTTTAGCACAAATAGAAGTGATAAAAAATATTGTAGAATGTTAACTGGAAGAACGGTTTACACATTTAAGATTTATTATTCCGATGTAAATTTCATAAAAATAGAAATAAATTTTATTGAAAAGATAATCAATACGCCTGAGAAAGTCTCAATAAGAGCAATAACCGACTTTTTTGATTCGAAAAAAATGTTGTATGAGCTGGGGCTAGCTTATCAGAACTTCAATGTTCTAAGTTATTCACTTGAAGAGATAAAACTTGAAAAGTATAGGGCGGTTCTAACTAGAAAATATTTTCAAGAAAGAGATTTATTTGATTTGTTTTTAATAAAAAACTCATTAGACATAGATGTAAGTGTTATTGTAGAAAAAATAAAAACTTCCTCACTTATAAAAAGAGACTTAGTCAATTTGATTAGCGGAAAATTAGCTCTTTTGCAAGAAAATAAATTCTTTGAAAGCAAAGAAAAAGTAGACACTCTTTCGATAGTTAAATATAATCCTAAAGAACTTGAAGAGTTTAAAGAAAAAATAAAACCCAAGCTTATTGAGATTTGTAATAAGTTTTTAGAGAAATAATTTTATTTTAAATAATATCTTCCACTAGTCTGTTATTCAACAGAAATGCTAACTAAGCTTTCTTTACCAGTTAATAACTATTTATAAATACGGGATATTGATAAAGAACACTACTATCTTCTATTACTCCGTTATTCGACAGAAAAGCCAACTAAAAAGCTTTCTATTTGGCATAAAAAGTAACATATTATGTAACAAATAGCGCCAAATGCACTATTTTAACTCGTTTTTCTGTTTGCGATAACACTAAAAATAAAAGCAGTATCTAAATAAAATAATAAAAAACTTTCCTGTCATTATTAGACTCATCCAATCAAAATGCTTCGTTCTTCATTTCTTCCTCGAGAAATCCTGTAACTCGCTTCAATTAATGCGGGATATATTCTTCCTGCAGCATTGTCTGTGAACCCAAGATTTCTCATAACTTCTGCATAATCGCCTGCATTAAGCCTGCATCCTGGATTCGTTCCAAGATATAAGTGCTTTTCCTGTCCGCTTCTTGAATCTTCAATGTATCTTTCAAGAATTTTTCCCTGTTCCGGGTAATCAGCCTTGAAATTATCAATCCCCTGCCTGATGTTTCTTGATCTTCCTTCTCCAAGTTCAACTCTTGCATAAGCTCTTTCTCCATCGAACGATTCTCCGGTTGAAAGAGGAAGCGCAGCAATTAAATCTGACTTTCGTCTTCTCAATTTTCCAGCCATGCTTGAAACAGAAATACTTATCCTGTCTGTTGCTATAAGCTTTATCAAGTGCTTTTCTATTGGTCTCATTTTTCCTCCATGTTAATTTACTTATCATCTCCATAAATTTCTTTAATTTGTGAAGTAGTAGTTGTGTCAGCAATTTTTTTATCTGTTCTAACCCTGAGAACTTTTGGAATTCTCAGAGAATAAGCCTTATCAGTTAGCCCGCAAGAGTGCCAATTTTCGCTTCTCGTAACATTCATAGCTTCAGTCTCTATTACAACAGATCTAGAAGGAATTACATATTTGAATGGGATTTTTCTAGAGTAAGCTTTTTTCCTAATCTCCCGAGAAAGAATAACATTTTCAGGAACTTCATTAACGTATGCTCCTCTTTCCATAAGCCTCTTGTCAATTTGCTCAATGGAAAAAAGATTAGATATCCCAACTTTTGTAATAGTCTCATATCTTCCCCCATTCTTAGTTCCCAAAAGCAAAGCAGCAAACGGAAGTTGAGAAGCTTTACCTTCACCTTGATAAACGCCCAAAACAGTTAAATCTAAAGTTAAAAACTTCTTGAGTTTAATCCAATCTCTTGTCCTTGCTCCTGGCTTGTATTGAGAATTTGGGTCTTTGCAAACTAAACCTTCCAACCCTGAGTTTGTAACATCCTTAAATTTTTCCTCCAACTCTTCAGAATTGTAAATCAAAGTCTGTTCAGAAACATTCGAGATATATTCTTCGAGTTTTTCTCTTCTTTCGGTTAAAGGAAACTCCATCATCGAACGGCCTTCAGCATACATTACATCGAAGAACTTTATTTCAAGAGGCCAGTCATAAACTAAATCAGATTCCAGCTCGCCCCTAACCCTTTTCTTGACAGCAGTAAATCCCTCGATTCCTCCAGCTTGACCGACAAGCTCCCCGTCATAAATGCCTTCAGGAAGTTTATCAAAACAACTTTCAAGTTCTGGAAATACCTCTGGATTCAAATGATTCAAATTTCTCGTGAAAAGTGTTATGCCAGAGCCTTTATGCACTTGAATTCTATACCCATCATACTTTACTTCAACAAGAGATTTTCCTCCATGTTTTCTAAGCACATCTAAATATAATTTATCTGACACGCCGACCTCAGCAACAAGCATTGGTTTTATTGGTTCGTTAATTTTTATTTTCATGATAAAACCAGAAAAATGACTCTAATAAATTTAAGGGGTAATAAATCTCACCACAATATTTATATATTAAAATCTCTTCATTTTTTTTATGCCAAGCATAAACTCGCAACTGCATGAAATAGGCTTCACAGAAAATGAAGCAAAAATATATTCTGCTCTCCTTGAACTAGGTCCAAGCCATGCCGGACTTATATCAAGAAAAACAGGATTACACAGGCGAGTAGTCTACGATACCATAGAAATGCTCATAAAAAAAGGCCTTGTTGGATATATCTTAAAAAACAACAAAAGACTCTTCCAAGCATCCAATCCAAGAAAAATTCTAGAAATTCTTCAAGAAAAAGAAGACTCCATACAAGAAATCCTCCCAGAAATGCTTTCTCTTTACACTCAAACCCAAGAAAAAGAGGAGACAAATTTCTACAAAGGCAAAAACGGATTAAAAACAGTTATGGAAGATCAAATCCAAGCAGGAAAAGAAATAAAAATCATTGGTGCATCAAACCTGGCTTATGAAATCCTGCAATTTTATTTTAAATGGTTTGACAAAAAAAGAATGGAAAAAAAAGTAAAGGCCAAGATAATTTTTAATAAAACAGATAAAAAACCCAAAATTCCATTATCGGAAATTCGCTATCTTCCAGAAAAATACTCTTCCCCTTTGGCGATAAACATTTACGAAGATAAAGTGGCAATAATTCTTTGGAGTAAGGAAAATCCATTAGCAATAGTGATAAAAAATAAAGAAATTTCACAAGGTTATGAAAAATACTTTGAATTATTGTGGAGTATAAGTAAAAAATGAATAAAACAATTCAGCAGAAATTCTACGACGCAAGAAGACACAGCATAAAAGAAGGAATATTTGCAGCAGCAAGAACTTCCTTCGGAGATTCCTACGTAGCTCCTTTTGCAATAGCAATAAAAGCAAGCAATTCTGTAGTGGCTCTCTTAACTTCTGTTCTTGGGCTTCTTGGTCCTTTAAGCCAGGTTTTCGGTTCAAAATTAATAGGAAAAGAGTCCAGGAAAAGAATTCTCACTAAAACCGTCTTTATAGAAGCCATGATGTGGGTTCCATTCATTTTAATAGCCGCCCTATTTTATTTTAATATAATCACAAATCTCCTCCCGCTAACCTTATTATTTTTCTTTAGCACATACACTATTTTTCAAAACCTGGGGCATCCAGCCTGGTTCTCTTGGATGGGGGATATCGTTGAAGAAAAACATAGGGGAAGGTGGTTCTCCAAAAGAAATTTAATTACAGGATTCGCCGCTGTAATAATTGCCATATTGGCTGCACTATTACTGGATTTTTTTAAGAAACAAAACCTAGAACTGGCTGGATTCTCAATATTATTTTTACTTGCTCTCGTTTCAAGATTAATTTCCTTAAAAATATTGAAAAAACAATACGAGCCTAAATTAAAAGTAAAAGATAAAGCTTATTTTTCATTCAAAGAATTCTTTCTAAATGCAAAAAACAATAACTTTGGCAGATTCACAATCTACAGGGCAATGATTGCGCTGTCTTCTGCCATATGCGCATCTCTTGTAGCAGTTTACCTTATTCGTGATTTGCGATTCAGCTACACTAATTATATGCTGATAATAATGGGTGGAACATTTCTTTCACTGTTCTCAATGGAAATATGGGGAAAATTCGCAGACAAATATGGAAACTACAAAGCAGTAATAATCTCTTCCATAGTAATTCCTATAATCCCGATACTTTGGATTCTGCACGCTTCAATATGGTACTTGTTATTTATACCATCACTAATCGAGGGAATCGCCTGGGCTGGAATGAATTTAGCCACGGGGAATTTTATATATGATAATGTTTCACCTCAAAAAAGAGGTCTGGCGGTCTCTTATTTGAACATGATGTGGGGAATCGGAGTGTTCATTGGAGCAACAGTTAGTGCAATACTAATAAAATTTCTAAACACAAGCTTCATCACTCCAATAATTGCAATTTTTATAATTAGCGCAATAGCAAGGGCATTAGTGGCAGCAATAGGATTATCCAAAATACGGGAGGTCAGAAAGACCAAAAGCATTCCAAACACAAAAAGCTTTATTCACATAGTCTTTAAGGGAGCAAGACCGACATTGGTCCACGAGGTCCATGAAGTTACTTCAATAGGCAGTTATCTAAGAATGAAATAGAGAATATGTAAATAAGCCAGCAATCTTAACATAAAAATATCCATCCCAATATTCTATGCCTTTATCATTAATAGCTAATAGAAAATCTGCGAATGAAATGAGCAGGCAATTTTATTTATTGTTTGTAGATTATTGAATGAATTAAACTGCAGAATGTTAAGTTATGAACTGGCTTAACAGAATATAAAACATTTTAAACCCAATTTTACTAATCTTCTAATGGGAGATGTTATTGGGGATGGAGAACCTGAAAAAATTGAGCCTGCATGGTCTCCAAGAATTCTTGGAATTTCTGCAATAAAAGATTTTACGACATATCTTCAATTTAATAAAAAAAGCCGGGAATATAGGGGATATCTAGCAGGAAGAGAAGCTTATGAAAAAACATACGCAGAAAAACTATTCAAAGCAGCAAAGGAATTATTTCTGGATTTTGTCTCTCCTTACTTATCTGCTCAAGGAATATCTTTGCAGAAAAGGCTTTCTTCAGAAGAAGAGATTATTTTTACCGGAAAAAATAGGCTTGAACTCTTCGGAGAAGAAAAAGAAATTTTGCCGGGAGATATGCGATCAAAGGAATTTAGAAGATTAGGTTATCAGCCAAGATTGGTTTTTACAACAACACCCAACAAAATAAGCGTGAAATCTTTTTTAGACAAATCTCCATGGACGGATAATAATGACGGACTAGAACCGCTAGAAGACTTGTTGCTTGAAACCCTGTGGAGAATGCCTGAAAAAAACCCAAAACCAGAAATAGATATTATAGACAAGCCTTACTCTGCAATAAAAATTGCATCGATAGAAGACGTTCCTAAAGTATTAAAAGCCTTAAAAAAAATTTACGAGCATGTTGGAATGTTCGAATATGAAAATTTATTAGAAATTAAAAAGGCAATGAAATCTGAGGATTCCAAAGGATACGCATTAATGATTCTAGAAGAGGGATATGAAAACGAGATAAAGGGCGCTGCTCCAAAACGTTTTTCCTTCTAGAAAACTATTTAAACAAAGAGAGGTTTTTAGCAAGATGTTTTTGAAGAAAAAATGCCAGAAGTGCAATGCTAAAATAAGCAAGGACTTTGATTACTGCCCTTACTGCGGAGTGTTTACTGGTGAAAGAGAAAACTGGGGAATGCTTGGCAGAAATGACTTGACTAATGACATGAATTTTATGCCAAGAGGATTATTTGCTGGCATGAATGAAAAAGTTCTGAACAAGATGCTGACTGGCGCCATGAAAATGCTGGAAGGGGAAATGCGGGGTGGTGAGAAAGAGACAAGAACTCAGGGACCGCAATTAAGAACAAGTGTTGAACTTTTTATAAACGGAAAAAGAGTCTCTCCTGATAATATAAAAATCACAAGAAAAACAGCGCCGGAAGAGAATAAGGAGAAAGAAATTGTCCCGTCAGAAAACCTGAAGAAATTCCCCGAGCTGCCAAAAAAAGAACCTTCTACAAACATAAGGCGATTAGCAAATAAAGTAGTTTATGAAATTGATGTTCCGGGAGTTACTTCATTAAACGACATTTCAATTGCAAAACTTGAGAAAAGCATAGAGATAAAGGCCGTTTCGAAAGAACACGCATACAAAAAATTAATTCCTATTGACTTGCCTTTGAGAAGATACAAGCTGGAGAAGGAAAAATTAATTCTTGAGTTGGGGGTTAGAAACTGAAAACTCATTTTGTATTATGAAACTCATAGAAAGATATAAATAGAACTTCTTAACAAGGATTATTATGAAATTACCTGTGATTACAAGGAAAACAATAAAAGAACATATAGAACACATTAAAAAAGAAAAAAAATCAAAAACTTTTAAATCTTGGAGTAATAAACTTCTTAAAAAGTTTATGGAAGAAAATCCTGAACTGACTGAGATTATAATTCCAACATTAGAATCAAAGAAACCTGATGAGTATAAAAAAGGTTATCTTGCTGGAATAACTACTCTTTACGAACTTCTAAGAAAACAGGCCAACAAACCTTAAACAAGGCTAATTTATTCACATCCTAAATCTTGAACATGTCTTATTAACCTCCAAAACAATTTTTTATGCTTAGTTAATATGCAAATAATTTCCACATTAATTTCATATTACTCTATTAAAGTATGGAACAATTATTATTCCACCGTCACAGACTTCGCGAGATTTCTCGGCTTGTCAACATCCAACCCCCTCAAATCAGCCATATGATAAGCCAAAAGCTGCAGGGGAATGACATTAACAATCGGGGAAAGCTCCTCAATTGCCGACGGAACTTTGATTACATAATCAGAAAGTCTTTTTATGGTTTCATTGTCGCTGTCAGTAACTGTGATTATCCTCCCGCCTCTTGATTTAACTTCCTGCATATTGCTCAAAACCTTCTCAAGAATATTTCCGTTTGTAGCAAGAAAAACAACCGGCATTTCCTTATCTATTAAAGCAATAGGTCCGTGCTTCATTTCAGCAGCCGGATATCCTTCTGCATGAACGTAAGAAATTTCTTTCAGCTTCAAAGCGCCTTCCAATGCTACAGGAAAATTCAAGCCCCTTCCAAGATAAAGAAAATTTTTGATGCCATTCAAAGATTCTGCAATCTTTCTTATATTATCCGAATCACCAAGGCATATTTTTATTTTTTCCGGCAGTTCCATTATTTCCCTTAATAATTTTTCATCCGGCTGCATTCCTTTCTTCTGCCTTAAAAACAAAGCAAAAATCAAAAGAGCAAGAACTTGCGAGGTAAAGGCCTTTGTGCTTGCAACTCCAATCTCCGGCCCTGCATGAAGGTAAATTCCAGAGTCAACTTCCCGCGCAATTGTAGAGCCAACAACATTTACGATTCCCATTGTTCTCGCATTTTTAGATCTAGCTTCTCTCAAAGCTGCCAGAGTATCTGCAGTCTCGCCCGACTGGGAGATTGCAATAACCAAATCTTTTTCCGTCAATAAAGGATTCCTATATCTAAATTCAGATGCGTAATCAACTTCAACAGAAATTCCAGCCAATTTTTCAATCAAATGTTTTCCAATAAGCGCGGAGTGCCAGCTTGTGCCGCATGCGATGATTATTATTCTCCCGATGCTTCCAACATCAAACTGGATGCTTGATTTAACATTGTCATTCTTAACCCTGCCCCTAAAACAATTAGAAAGCGATTCCGGTTGTTCAAATATTTCTTTCAGCATAAAATGCTTAAACCCCTTTTTTTCTATCTGCTCAACGCTCCATTTTATTTCGTGAATTTCCGGATTCAGAGGCTCCCAATTAAAATCCCTGACTACAACTCCTTCTTTAGTTATCGACGCAATTTCATTGTCATTTAGATATATAACTTTCTTTGTATGGTTCAGAATAGCAGTGGCGTCTGAAGAAACAAAAAATTCTCCGTCGCCAATGCCAACCAAAAGCGGCGACCCCCTCCGGGCGACGCAAATTTTCTGCTCATTTTTAGAGACTGCTGCTAATCCAAAAGTGCCTTCAACAACCCTCATAGCCATTAAGACAGCCTCCTCAAGGTTTCCTTTATAAAATTTTTCAATTAAATGTGCCAATACTTCTGAATCAGTTTCTGATTTC
>JACOYJ010000016.1 GCA_016181885.1 Candidatus Pacearchaeota archaeon
TTCCTTCAATAATCTGCAAACAATAAATAGAATTACCTGCTCATTTCATTCGCAGATTTGCTGTTAATTATTGATAATAAAATACACGACGAGAGGAGTAAACAATTTTTTGTGCTAAAACTGCTGGTTTACTTTACATATTTTCCCAATGATAAATAAACAAAAAATGTAACAATTTCAGTATATTCCGGTCGTATGCATTTTTCTCGATACTCTGCTAAATCCGTTAGCTGCTTTATTATCAAACAATCCATATCTCATATTTGCATGCTCTCCGTTTACTATGCTATCAAGATGCTCTTCAGAAGTCATCCAATTTAATCTGTCAAATTTTGATAAATCAATTTGTCCAGAATAGCCCCTTAAAGTTTTCCTTCCTCTGCGGTCAAAATATCCTTCAAAATAGCTTAACGCAAGCTCTCTCAAATTTTTGTATATAGGCTCCCTGTATTCTAGAAAAGCAAAACCAGATTTCCCTATCGCCCCCCATCTTCCATTTTCCATGAATAACGCTATAAAATGATCAACGTCGTTGGCTGTTGCGCAAAGGTTCATTACTAAAGGGCGCTCGCCGTGAATCCTGAAAGCAGCCGCAGCAAACATTGATACATCAACACAATCTGCTATTCTTTCAGCGACTACTTTTCTAGGCGAATAAAAAATCTGGTCGTTGTAATTAGGGTGATGCGCCAGTTTGTTTACGAAAGACTGTACCTTGGCCGGAGTATTTAGCCTTTCAAACAGTTTTATTTCGCGTTCATTAAATTCATATCTTCTTCTCATAAAACTGCGAGAAAAATATTATTTATAAATGTTTTCTTTGGGGTGTATTGTCCCTTGAATTATTCATCTAAATTATTATATGAACAGCATAATCGCTTAATAAAAAATCTTCATAACTTATCAATGGGAAAATGGGGGCTGGAAAAGCTCCAAAACAAACTTTTAAATTAATGATATAAAATCCAAGAAAATTAAGTGACTTTAATTATATGGCATTTTCTCTAGGAATTAATCTTGAATAATTAGTTAAGATAATTTGTGCTGGTATCCTTTACTGAAAAAAGTTTATTATCAATATTAACTGTGCTAAACTTCTTTCCTGTCTCGTAATCTACAACTATAGGAGAAACTTCTAAACTTCTTAAATCATTTCCAGAAACTTGAATTGTCAATAATTTTCCTGTGCCTGTTGAAATAAATTTACTTCCATCTCCGCTATAAACTCCGATTCTGTTTTTTCCGTCTGAAATTTGGGCATTTGTTATTGTCATTCCACTTGTCTTTGTTGTTGTTTTAACTCCTAATATTTTAACTTTAGCTGAATCATAACTTAAATCAAACTGCAATCCTGCAACGTTTCTGTCTAAATTTGAAGAAACTGAAAAGCCGTCAATTGTTTTTGCAAGTGTAAATGTTGTCGAGGCTTGAATACTATTTGTTTCAGCAGTGCATGTCGGCTCCGACATTCCCCTAAACACATGATTAACTAAAGCTACAACATCCAGCACATCGCTTATTATTCCGTCGCCATTTATGTCTGCAATCCAAGCTGGATTAGGAGAAGCTCCATTTCTAAATGCAATATTAACAATGCCAACAACGTCTAAAACATCTAAAACATTATCATCATTAAGGTCGCCGCATACATATGGATTTGGAAATACTGTCAGTGGAAGATAGTCGCCGCTTATGTTCCCATTAGCTTTAAAGGGAAGGTAAATATCTCCGAAGCCGTCGTTATTTGCATCAAAGCCCTGATAGTCTGACCAATAATTTCCTCCAAAATATGGACCTCCAATTATATTAATACCTGGAGTTACCGAGATGTTCCAATCATTGCTGTAAGATGGAAAATCCGGACCTGCAACATTCTGGGAGTTGTTAAAGAAATTATTGTATGCAAGTCCAAATCTGCTGCCACCAAGCACGATTCCTCTTGTATTATTGATTATACGATTGTCAAATATCCTAAAGTAATCAGCACCGTACATTTGAATGCCTATATTTCCAGACTCAAAATTATTTCCACATATGTCAGCATTTGTAAACTGGCTTAGAGAGAGCGCCGGGTCAGTTCCATAAAAAGTATTGTCACAAATTGTCGCGTACGAGCCGTAACCAAGCGAGATACCAGTCCCACTGGAGTACTGTGGAGAAAAATAATATACGGAATTGTTGGTGAAATTGAGCGAATTCGTATATGCCATAGCTGCTCCCTGCATGAACTGATTTCCGAAGAACGTGTTATTTGTTGTTTGCGATTCGGCGGACTCACCCTGATGAAATAGAATAGCCCTTAAATAGTTATTCGCAAAGTAGTTATGTGATCCTCCCAACTCCGTAGAACCATAAGAGGAATTGAATGTATTGTTTATAATACGATTTCTGTTCCCGATATTGTTGTAGGCAGCAATATAAGTGGGTCCTGTGAAAAAATTACCTGCAATAAGATTATTCTCTCCTGATAGTGAGAAACCACCAAAAATATTATTTATTATTTTATTGTTGTAATTGGCCACATTGGTGAAACCGTCCCCACTGCTACTGAAATCCGCGTTCTCTAGTGTGTTTTGAGTAAAGAGCGAGTCGTTAGCAGAAGAACCTAACCCATGACCCCCATCGTTGCTGGCTCCTGCTCCATCTATATAGTTTCCTTCCACTGATATGTTCGTGCCAAAAACGCCTATGCCACAGCCGTTGGCCTCCAAGCGATTGTTCCTTATTATGTTATTAGCACCTTCAACAGTGATTCCCTGACCTGCACTGCCAAAACAAGGAAGATATCCATATAAAGTAAAACTCGTGTTGAAAACGTAATTATCCTCGATGACGGAATCAATGCCATTTAAGTAAACTCCCCAGCCCTCTGTATAATTGGCTGTCGGAGTTTTTGGTTTGATTTTAGAGGTGTCATTGAATGTGTTTCCCCTGATTATGGTTCGTGTATTGGATTCGCTATAACGGATACTAATGGTTCTGTAGTTGTTCTTGAACACATTGTCTAGGATGCTTACACTATCTGTGCCATCAAGCCAGACAGGGCTTCCGAAACGCTCGATAATACAATCCTGAAGTGTGACGCCTGTGCGATGGTATACTTGAATGGCAGCGTGCAGCTCATCGAGATTGTTGGAGCCATCTATCTTGTGTCCGTTGCAATCAAGAGTGATTGAATCAGCGTCTATGGGAAAACAAACACCTGAAGTTGAATTGATGTCATTAAGCAATACATATGTTCCTGGAGTGTTCAAAGATTGGCAAGAGGTAATTGGAAAATCGGCTCTCACAAAATTAAGAAGGAGCAAAAATAGGAAAATTGTAATGAATAATTTGCTTTTCACTAAATTTCTTAAATTCAATGATTGAAACATCGGTACTAATGGTTTTAATGATATATAAAGATTATTGCATAAGAATATCTTTTTAATTTTTTAATCTTGACTTTCCAATTTTCTCTTATTCAAAATATCAGTATAAACTCGCTTTAGCTCTCCGCTCAAGTCATCTTCTGTTCTGTAACCTTTAATGTGTTTACCGACAAATTTTATATTTTTCTTTAAATAAAATCTTTTAGCTCCTATTGCTTCAAGTATTCTTTGATTAGGCTCGAGAGTTACTGATTCCCTGCCCCATAATAAGCGGTCTAAATCGTAAATTATAGTTAGAGCTAAAGAAATTATTGGCGGAAAAATAATCACTATAGCCTGCTCTAAAAAGTTTGAAGCGTTTAAGAGCAATACAGAAATAAACATAACAACAGAAAGCCCGATTAACATCAGCCACTGTGATAGGAATAATCTTTCCTTATATAGAGTATCCATCTTAACCATAGAAGCAACAAAGGCATTATAACTATCTAATAAATTGTCAAAATATTCGAGATCTTTGGAAGATTTCGGTTTTGCCTTATTAAACGATTTTTCTATATCTCTGTAATAGGAAATTTCAAAATGTCCTTCATCCCATCTTATTGCCTCATCGGCTATGCAACTTTTTTCAACCAGTTTCTTAAATTCCTTCTCAAAACCTTTATTTTTGAAAAAATGGCTTGCATATTGGATCATATTTACTCCTTCAGAACTTCTAACTCCTTGATGTTCCCTTATTTCAGTATATCTAGTCCATAACTGAGAAATAAAAAATCCAACTAAAACGCCAAACATGATGCTTGAAATAGTCAATAAAAGATTTATGGTGTTTTCATTCGCGGCAGGCGATCCAATAAAAACCCGAAGTAAATAAAAAACTAAAGAAGTTACAATTAGTATTGAGAAAATTCTAAGATTTTTCATTTTCTCTTTTCTCAATCTCTCCCTTTATCATTTAACCGCAACGCAAAGTTTATTTTTGTCTTCTGGGTATAAAATAACGCTGGTTTCTTTTTTTAGCCCCATAAACCTAGCAAGCTCTTTAGGTATTCTTATGATTAAAGAGTTCCCCGAATAGCTTATTTTTGTCTCTCTTGATAAGCCAAATAACCCCAATTCTTTCTCTTTTTCTTCAATTTTCCTTGCAGTTTCTTCGCCAAACCATTTCTCTCCACAAAAATCACAAACTAAAGCTTTAAATTTACCCATACTTTTTCCATAAATTTTATAATCTACTAATTTGCCCTTTAGCTTTCCATTGCATAAAGCACATTTATTTTCCATTTTTCCTTATCATAACTGTTATCACAAAATATTTTTCATTTATTTTCTTGAAGACTATTCTTATGTGTCTATAATCTGAGACTATTTTTCCATCTTGCATAAATTTTGCACCTTTTTGGATTGTTTCTTTAATCTCATTAATACTAATTCCTCTTTCTCTGACCATATCCAATGCATGTTCGCTTATTAACAAATCCATGTAATTCCATTCACTTATATGTAAGTGAAAGTATATTTAAATCTTTCTACTTCCTTCCTCAATTTCTTTCTTAACCTGCTCAACAAAATCATCAACCTCCATATTCTTTATCTTCTTCTCGCCCTTAGTTCTAACAGCAATTGTTTTCTCTTTTTCCTCTTTATCTCCGACGACAATTATGTATGGAATTTTCATTAATTCAGCGTCTCTTATCTTCCCTGAAAGAGGAACTGAAGAAAGCTCTAAATCCACCCTTATTCCTTCTTCTTTTAACTTCCCGAAAATTCTTTCAGCGTATTTATTGTTTCTGTCTGTGAAATTTATTACTCTTACTTGTATTGGCGAGAGCCAGCAAGGCAATCTCCCACTATAATGCTCTATAAGAATTCCTATAAATCTCTCCAAGCTTCCGTAAATAGCTCTATGAATCATTATCGGCCTTTTTCTCTTATCATCCTTGCCAGTATATTCCAGCTCGAATCTTTCAGGCATTGAGAAATCCAATTGAATTGTTCCGCACTGCCACTCTCTCCCTAAAGAATCCTTAACGTGAAAATCTATTTTCGGCCCGTAGAAAGCTCCTTGACCCCCGCTTGTTTTGTAATCCATCTTTTTTCTGTCAAGAGCTTTTTTCAAAAGTTTTTCAGCCTTATTCCACATTTCATCTGTTCCAATTCTTTTTTCAGATCTGGTAGACAGCTCAACCCTGTAAGGAAGCCTGAATTTCTTATAAAAAAGCCCAATCAAATCAATAATTCCGGAGATTTCTTCGTCAGCCTGCTCTTCTGTGCAAAAAATATGCGCATCGTCTTGTATAAACTGCACAACCCTGAATAATCCTCCTAAAACCCCGGAAAGCTCCTGTCTATGAACTATTCCAAGCTCTCCAACTCTTAAAGGAAGGTCTCTGTAACTTTTCGTAGAATGCCTGTAGACCAGCATCCCCCCAGGACAATTCATTGGCTTAACAATAAAATCTTTATTTTCATAATTAGTCAAAAAATTATTTTCCTTGTATTTATCCCAATGCCCAGAAATCTGCCAAAGTCTTTTGTCCATAATTTGAGGGGTTGATATTTCCAGATATCCGTGCTGTTTGTGAATTTCTTTCCAGAACTTAATCAACTCATCCCTGACAATAAGGCCATTATTATGCCAGAAAACCATTCCTGGAGCAACTTCATTAAAAGAATAAAGGTCCATCTGCTGTCCGAGAATCCTATGGTCATTTTCCTTTAGCTTTGAAGTGTCGAGCCTTGATTTGGAAATTTCATTCAGCAATTTATGGGGGTCGTAATCCTCCTGTTTTGCTGGTTGTTTATTTGATTTAGATAACGCGTTGGGGTGGGCGGTCGGGGAGCCGGCGGTGGGGCTAATTTCCCTGCTTAACTCAGACAAAGGATGCCCCTTAACCTTTAACTCAACTTCTTTATAATATCCAAATGGGGCTTTAATGACGTCAAAATCTCTTTTCAGGCTCTTCTCGCTTTCTTCAAGAACATTTAAAGCAATTTCAGGATTAGCTAAATTATTTGAGAGATGGGCATAAGGGTATAAAACAATCTTTTTTGCCTTGACTTGGCTTGCAACATCTTTGACATTATTAATTAAATCATTAACATTTTCTACAGAATCTCCTTTTTCAACAGCAACAAAAACACCCAGACATTCCTTGACTTCATGTTCTTTCTTTTCTTTCTCTGAAAGTTCCTCAACGCTTTTCAATGCTTTTTTCAAAGGCTTGAATTTTATATAGTCACAGTGCAAAAACAAAAGTTTCATGATTTATGAAAGAAGAAGTATTTTATAAAGTTAATTAAAAAGAAGGCTTTGTCATTCCTCCGCCGCTGAGGAATTTGGTTCCCTATTTCTTCTGACTTAACTCCACAAAGGCGGGAAATTTATCATTTTCATTTCTGTATTTATAATTAACATTCCAACCAGCTTCATCGTACTTTCTGCTAATTTCATCCCTTATCTTAGGAAAGCTATCTCCATAATCTCGGCTAAAGTCAAGTATGTCAACTTTAACTACAGAATCATCTCCCCCATCAAAAAACATTTTAATACACCTATCTATACGCGCCTCCAAATTATCAGCAATACCTTTTTGGTATTCAGTAAGTTTTATATTTATTTTTGGAGTTAATGCCATTATAACACAATCAAAATCCTCTTTTTATAGATTTATGTGATGGAAGCAATAATTTTTAGATCATTTAAATCTATAATTTTTCAGAGGCTCTAAATAAAATTATAATTTCTAGGATACTTATTGGAATAACTAAAATTAATCCCAAGAATGCAAATAATATTGTAACAAAAGAAGCACCCGCGATTATCTCTAAGATGCCTGTTGTTGTCGCAATGCCTCCAAATTTTTTATTTAATTTTAATAAACCAACCCCAAAAAATATTATAACTATTCCTAGAAAAAATAGCACTGAAAATCCGACGATGTCGCTAATTTTATCAAAAAGAATAAAAGAAATTATATCATATACAGAAAATATTATTGTCGCTATTATGAATATGTAAGCTGTCACAACAAGAAAATGGTTTTTTAATTTATTTCCCAATATAATAAATCCCCTATAGAAGAAAATTGTCGCAATTATAGCAAGTAAAGTCATTAATGAGTATACCCAAATCAAAAATAAAGAATACTGCAAATTCCCAAATGATCTCATAAACGAAATAACTAAAGTAGGAACAAGCAAAACCAAATTAAAAATCCCAAAAATTCCGGCTATTTTTAGTTTTTTATCCATTCATTATCGATAGGCGATATCTATTTAAAGTTTTCGTAAAAAAAGGACCATGTTTATAAAATCATTCTTTTCTTTCAAAATAAGATAGAGAAACAATATCATCATATTTAGAATAAATAAATCCCCCGCTAAAGTCTCTTAAACAATACTTTCCATCCTGGTCTTGGTAAGATGCTTGAACTATTCCGACAATATGACTGCCTTTACTTGCATCAAAAATCAAAACCTCTTGTCCTATTTTAGAGGCTAAACTTATTCTAACCTGATCTCTTCTTCGTTGAGGATCTGGATGTAAAGAAACCCCAATAATGTCTTCTGTTCTTCCATCAATCCTCTTAATAACAAATGGTGCAAAATAACCACCGCCCTCATCAAATTCAAATGGTGCCACGCTGGTTTAAATCGAGAACTATTTATATAATTTATGGCGATAGAAAATAAAGAATGCTTATAAATTGCAAAGAACACATGCAATTTTCAAGAGATATATTTATAAAACTTCTAAACAATTTCAATTGCAAAGTGTTAAGTAAACCTTAATACTTAACATACAAGTCCGCAGGATAAGCTTTAATTCCATGACTATATCTCTCCTCATTAAACCAATTAATCCAACCCT
>JACOYJ010000025.1 GCA_016181885.1 Candidatus Pacearchaeota archaeon
AACTTCTTTTTTTTGCCTCCGAGAGAAGTTTTAATCCCGTTAAACCTACGGTTTTAAGATTCCCTCAAGCAACTTCTTTTCTGCTCGGCCATTGTGAAGCGTTATACATAAACAACTTTTCTCGCTTCCCAATAACCTCGGCCTCCGAGGAAAATCTTTATCCCGTACTTTTTGTAAAAATAAGAAGTTTTTAAGGATTGTTGTAATGAATAGTTATTCTCTTTTTCTATCCACATACTTAGAGAAGAATCCAATAATTTCGTCGCCAGAAACAGGGGAATAAAGGACAGCATGCCCTCCAAAGATAGTTAATTCTGGAACGTCTAAAGTCGTTATTTTATCATTTTGGTTCAAGTTTATTGAATCTTCATTGATATTACTAACTAAATCATCAATAGTTGAGTAAACAGAAGTTATCGTTCTAAAATCTCTCTCTTTTCTAAAAGTTGATTGTAAGAGATATCCTTGATCTTTGCGAAGAGATTTTTTAACACCATCTCCTATTGAAACATCAAATGTTGTGACTTTTACAAGTTTGTATACTTCCATTGCGAAAAAACTATCTTGAACTTTTTAAGGATTGTTGTGATAAAAAACTTTATAGGTCTCATTTTCATTCAACCTATAACTTATTCAAAAAATCAACCGAATAATTTATAAACCCATTCCATCTCCAAATTTTGCCGTTTGAACCATGTCGTTAACACATAGATTCTATGGTGTTGGCGCGTAAAATGGGAGGCGAGTAATTTCACGACATGTGGTGCTTAAATGGTGGAAGTGAAGTTACTAGGAGAATGGTATGGAACTTAAAACCAAATTAAAGAAAGCCCTAGAAGAATTAAGAAAGGGCAAAGAAAGAAAATTCAATCAGACAGTTGACTTAATTGTAAATCTGCAGAAGTTCAACACTAAAAAAGATTCTGTGAATACTCTTGTTTCTGTTCCTTTCAAAATAAAAGAAAAGAAAATTGCGGCATTTCTTGAATCCGAAAATCAGCATGTGGATACAATAGCTCAGGAAGAATTCAGAAAATACGGCGATAAAAAAGAATTGAAAAAACTTGTGGGCAAATATGATTTTTTCGTCTCACAAGCTAGTTTAATGCCAAAGGTTGCTACAGTTTTTGGCAAAGTTTTAGGGCCTGCTGGAAAAATGCCATCACCACAACTTGGAATCGTTATGGATGTAAATCCAAAAGTTGTTGCGGAATTAAAGGAGAAAATAAATAAAAGCGTTAAAATAAGGTCTAAGGAATCCAGCATAAAGCTGGCTATTGGAAAACAAGACATGAAAGATGAGGAAATTATAGATAATATCATGGCAGTTTACAATGCATTATTAAAAGCTCTTCCAAAACAGAAAGAGAATATCAAAAATGTTGAGATAAAATTCACTATGACTAAACCAATAAAAATAAAAGTTTAAGATGAAACAGAAAACAAAAAAACCAGTTAAAGAAATTTCCAAGGCAAAGATTAAGGAAGTTGAAAACTTAGTCAAGCTCATAAAAGATAAGAAAACTGTTCTTATAGCGTCGATAAAAAATATTCCGGGCTCGCAGTTTCAGGAAATAGTCAAAAAGCTAAGGGGAAAGGCTGTGGTAAAAGTGCCTAAGAAAAGCCTGATATACAGAGCTTTGGATTCGTCCGGCGAGGAAATCAAAGAATTAAAAAAACACTTAACAGAAAGTTTTGCAATATTATTTTCTGATTTAGATGCCTACGAACTTGCTAGCGAGCTGGTTAGAAGCAAAAGCCCTGCAAAGGCTAAACCTGGCCAAGAAGCAATTGATGATATTGTTATTGAAGAAGGGCCTACGGAGCTTGTTCCAGGACCTGCTATATCTGAACTTGGAGCTTTGGGAATAAAGATAAAGATTGACAAAGGAAAGATTAACATTGCTGAATCTAAGACAATTGCGAAAATGGGAGAAAAAATCTCGCAGGGGGCTGCAGAGCTTATGAGCAAGCTGGATATAAAGCCATTTTCAATCGGGCTTATCCCATTGTCTGCATACGATGGGGCAGAAAAGAAAATTTATGCTGATATAAAAATTGACAGAGAAGAAACAGTCAAGGAAATTAAAGAAGCTTTCGCAAAGGCTCTTGCTTTTGCTGTTGCTATTGGAGATACAAACGAAAACACTATAAAATTATTAATTGCAAAAGCTGGAAGACATGAAAAAGCTCTTGATAGCTTGATTAATAAAAAAACTATTGATGGGGGAAACATAAAATGACGGATGAAATTATGAGCTATGAGAATTATCTTAAGTTGGGTGTGGTAAAAAGAGATGAGATATCGGGAGTTAATGATGAATTGTTTAGAAGTTACTTAAAGTTGAGAAAAAGCAAAATAGAATTAGCTCGGGAAATATCTGCCAGACAACAAAATGGCTCCAATAATCAGTTCAATGCTCTTTTTTTAGAAATTCAAAGAGGCCTGCTTGAACTCTATGATAGCCAGATAAACAATATCCCGATAATCATAAACGAATTAGAAAGAATATCTAAAGATGCTCAATCAGAAAAACCTGACGGAGAAAATAAATAAAACAAAACAATAAAATGGAATACATTTACGGTGCGCTTTTACTGCACAAACTCGGAAAGGAAATTGACGAGAAGAATTTGAAAAGCGTTGTTGCGGCTGCCGGCACTCATGCCGACGAATCAAAAATTAAGTCGCTTTTGGCCAGCTTAAAAGGCGTTGACATTGCTAAAGAGCTTGAGAGCGCCAGTTTGGTTGCTGCTGCTCCTGCATCTGGAGGGCACGCGCCTGCACATCAAGAGAAGAAGGAAGAAAAGAAAGAAGAAAAAGCGCCTGCAGCAGAAGGACTTAGTGCGCTCTTTGGGTAAATTTTTTAATTTACTCACGCCTAAAGAGCCCGCTTATTTAATGGAAATTGTACTTCTCTCTTGATTTTATAAAAGAAATTAACTTATTCTTATTGGGATTATTATCAAAAGCTCCCATTTTCAAGAGTTTTTTGGCCAGTTCATCATTGCAATAAGACCGAACATACTTCCATTTATGATTAATTTTTGGAGAAAATCCATATTTGCTCATAATTGAGGCATAATCATTAAGATAATCCAAATTCCAATCAGCAATGTAAAGTCTTGCTTGAGGAACATTTCTATTCTTAGAAATAATCTCAAATGACCCATCCCCACTAAGAAGTTTAGCGAGAAACCCATTAGCAAAAAAGTTTATTTCCTTATTCAATTTCTGACTAGCCAATAATTTTCTTAGAGAATGCAATGAGTTATTTACAATTTCTGATAGTAAAGTGCTTCTAACAATAATCTTTAATCCTGAACCGCCCCTACTTTTGTTAGATTTTGAAATGTAATTTATTTTACAACTAAAAAAATTCTCAAATTTATTTATTTCATCTTTAATATTTTTAATACTTTCATGATAATCTAATTTAGTAAATATTTTATTCTTTTGAATTCCTAGATAGTATAAAAAATCAACAAAATCCCTATGCTCTGATAGCGATTTATTACAGAATTCTAAGCCATCCATGAAAGTTTTAGACCCTTCAGCTTGCAATTGGCCTAAAAACTTCCCAAATAAATAAGGATCTACAAATCTTTTTATTTCAATTTGCGAGGCAGAGCCTCTTTCGTGAAAAGAACATATTGTCAAATAACTCTCATTTAATCTATTAACTTCTTCAACAAATATTTTACTACCTTTAAGGGTGTTATCTGGGATAAAGAAAAGTAAATCTATTTTTCCATTGTTAATAAAATATGTTGGCTTTTCTGCAACATTTAATTTACTTATAAAAACATCAATACTATCTCCATGTTTTAAATTTAAATTAGATACTGCTTCTTTTTTCAATGTTATTAAATAATTGAACTTAGATATCACTATTAACTCTTTGTCATGTTTTTTTAAAGACATTTTAACAGTCTCTTTATTATTAAATTTGTTATTTTTTCTAAAAGATTTAGGAAGATATATTATCAGTCTGTTTTTACCAATTTTTTTAATGTTTATTGATTTAAGCAGGCTCATATGTTATAAAATAAACACAAAGTTATAAATATATGCGTTATTCGGATAAACCGAATTTTTTACGAGCTGGCAAACCGAGTCTTTTCTAGTCTGGACAAGTATAGTATTTGGTTGCAACAATTCTTATAAACGAATTAAACGGAATATTTCTTATGGTTGAAAAAAGAGAAGCGAGGTACGATGTTGGAAAAGCGGTTGCACACGAAGATAAAAGAAGGGCATTGTATGACCCGGAATTAATCACTAAATGATACGAAGAGATAGAACGATTTTTTCCACATAATATTATCTCTATATCTCAAGAAGGTTTAGAGCTTGGAAATCACTATCACGACTTTGAAGAATTGTACTTTACACCTAATGGGGGATTTGAAGTTAAATTAGTTGATGTTGGTCATTTAAATGACTCTGGAAGGAATTCTGAATTAATTGTGCCGCATTATGATTCTCAAAGAGCAATTGAAAGAGAAGATAAGATTTATTTTACACATACTATTCAAATGGAAAAAGGTTCTAGATTGTTAATACCTTCTTACGTTGCCCATAGAGTGATAGGCAAGGCCGGAAGTGTTTTAATGGCTTGGGGAAGTGTTGAATTTGATTCCACTAGATTAATTTGGCTGAAAGACTATCCTGATATCTTAGAAGCTCTTTCTGCATAAAGAATTAAAAAGTTTGCTTAAATTTATTTCTTGTAATTAAATATACCCGTGTAGCTCTCATTCGAAACTGAAATTTCGGACGACCAAAAATTCGTAAGAATTTTTGCAAACGCCTCTGTAGCTCAGCCAGTTAGAGCGATTGATTCGTAATCAATAGGTCATGGGTGCAAATCCCATCAGAGGCTTGAATTTTGGGTTTCAGCAAACTTTATTAGATAGCTTAAATTTCAAGTTTTTTAAAATGTGGAGCTTATACGATAAAAGCGGATTTTTACAACCTCTTGTTTTCTCTAATGGAAAAAGCCAGGAAGATGTTGTAAGGGAAGTTTTGGGAGAAATAAATAAAGGAAATAAAGTTATTTTTATTAGGGGAGCCTGTGGAACAGGAAAGAGTGCAATTGCATTGAATATTGCTAAAGAGTTAGGGAAAAGTTCAATAGTCGTTCCGGGAAAAAATCTCCAAAGGCAATATAAAAAAGACTACGAAAAAGAAAAATATGTTTTGAAAAAAGACGGACCTAAACTAAAAATAAGTGTTATTACTGGGAGAAATAATCACAAATGCAGGTTTATGCAGGAAAGCAAAGAAGCTATTCCTGTGATAAAAAAAGAGGTAAACTCTAAACTTTATGATATTTTCGAGGGAAAGATAGATGAGACAAACACGCAAATTGGAGATGACGAGTCAGCAGACAATAAAGACCTCCCTTGCAAGATTGAATTAAAGGAAAGAAACTGGGACAAAATAAAACAATATTTAATAAAAAATAAATTAATTGACAGTAGCAAGATGAATGAGATAAGAGATGTTAGGCGAACTTCTGTTGCGAGTGTTTGCCCTTATTGGTCGCCGGTGTTTAAATCCAGATACGAATTTAAAGGCCCAATTTTCAAAGATGCGGAAATTAAAAAATATATTGGCCTTAACGGAAACGAATTCACGTTTTATCAAAGAAAACGAGGATGTCATTTCTATGAACAGTTTAATTCTTTTATTGATTCTGATGTTATTGTTTTTAATTCATTGAAATATAAGCTAGAAACAGTTATGGACAGGAAACCTCTGACTGAAGTTGAAATTATAGACGAGTGTGACGAGTTTCTTGACAGCTTTTCAAATCAGAGGACAATAAATTTAGACAGAATGCAAAATGCGCTCATACAGGCAGTTAAGGAAAAAGAATATTTTGATTCAACAATTAAAGAGATGTTTGAAATTTTAAAACACTTGAGAGAGAACCAAAGAATAAAAGAAGCTGGGGGGAAGGGGGATATAATTCCCTTAAAAGAAACAGGAGTTTATGATTTGATGAAAATTATTGCTAATAATCCGGAAACTTTTGCCGACTTTGATGATGAAAGCTATTTATTCTCTGTTGAGGAAATTGCAAAAACATTTAGTGATTTAGTTGATGAAACATATATTACAATTGAAAAAAAAGATAATAATTTATTAATTAATCTTGTAGCTGTCAATCTTGCTAAGAAATTTAATGAATTTGTGAAGAAAAATAAGATTATTGTATTAATGTCTGGAACTATACATTCTGAAGAAGTTTTGAAAAATATTTACGGAATTGAAAACTTTGTGATTTTAGATGCTGAACCTAAAGGGCAGGGAAAGATACACATTAAAAAAACTGGAAAAGAAAATAATTTCAAATACTCTAATCTATCTAGCGGAAATACGTCGCGTGAAGAATACCTTAAAGCCTTGGATAAATGTGTAAGTGAAGCCAAAAGACCGACGCTAGTTCATATAAATGCGTTTGCAGATATGCCTTCTTCTTTAGAAATTGGAGAGTTTGAATTAAAGAATCTTATAAGCAAAGATGAAATAAGAAATATGCAGGATGAGGACAAAGAAGGCAATTTAATAGAAGAGTTCAAAAAAGGCAATAGGGATATTTTATTCTCGACAAAGGTAGCGAGAGGCATTGACTTTCCCGGCAAACAATGCAACAGCATCGTTTTCACAAAATATCCAAATCCAAACGTTCAAGATACTTTCTGGAAAATTCTTTACAAAACGAAACCGCAGCATTATTGGAGTTTTTATAAAGACAAGGCAAAAAGAGAATTATGGCAAAAAATATACCGAGGATTAAGATTCAAGGATGACGAAGTTGAAATCTGGAGTCCAGATGAGAGGGTGTTGGATGAGGTTGTGAGGGAGATGCGAGGCTAGGGCTTTCTCGATCTTTCATTTTAGTTCTAGAAGTTTTATCGTATGTTAAAATCTGAGCAAGAAGATTTTTCTGGGGATTGGTTGGTTGTTTACTTTTTTAGAGTTTTTCTAAAACCTAACAAATAAAATAATTTGTCAAAAAGAAATATTGATAAGAGAAATACAGAAAGTCCAAGAATAAAAAGCGAAATCTTTTTTAACCAAAAAACTTCAAATCCCGTATTAATGAGCATAACAAAAAGGTTAAGTAGGATAGAAACACCTGCAGAGATAGCAATAACTGTTGTGCCATCAACCAAATTTCTATCAGATTTATCTCTCCTATAATGCAACTCATTCTGTAAAGCAACATCAAAACCTTTCTTTGTTAACTTTAAATCAATCCATCCCCTATGTGGCGATTTTTTTATCTTAATCAATTCATGTTTCTCTAAAAAAACTATCGAAGATATAATTTGTTCTTTGGTGTGGTTTGTTAGCTTAGAGAAGCCTTTATAAAAATCAGACAAAGAATCGTATCTCCACAATGCTGGAGGAACAGAATATATTGCCCTTAAGACTCTCTCCCATGGAGTAAATTTTTTATTATCCTCAAACATGGGAAAAGCAAAAACTATTTTCTTTTAACTATTATTATCTTGGGAAATATACTTTGTTGCTAACAACAATCAGAATAATATATATTTTACCACTAGTCCCAGACTAGTGGAATTCGGCTACGCCATTAAAAACGTAAAGATATCTCTAGGCAATTTATTCGATATGAGGTAATCATCTCTTTTTAAAGCACCTTGACATTTTTGAGATTTCTAAAATCATTGTCCAAGGTAATGAGTATCGCATTATTTGCAAGGGCAGACGCATAAATTACAGAATCTGCAACAGGAATTCTTTTTTCAATGACTATCTCAGAGGCTTTATCCGCTACGTTTTCACCCAAGCTTATTAAAATGCTTTGTTTCTTTATATAATCTATTTTTTTGATTATTTCTTTGTTGGAAATTTTTAGCTTGTTAAGTTTTTTCCTTATTTCTATGATAGATATTGTTGCTAAAAGCAGCTTTTCCTGCGTTTCAATTAAATCCTTATGATTTCCATTGACAAAGTAATTTATCCACACAGAAGAATCAATGAGATTATATCCTGTCATTTTTATCCCTAAGATCTTTCAATATATCCTCTTTTGACAATGCACCAGTATACCTCTTAAGCGAACCAGCCATTGATTTTTGAGGTTTCATATGCCTTATTGCAACTTTTGTTATTGCTTCATCATAGGATGATGCTTCCAGCTGTTCCTTTAGCTTTTTTAGCAGCAAAATTGTTTTTTCATCCACTTGTATTGTTGTAACCATAATAATATATAGTTATATACTATATAAATATTTCTTTTTTCACTCCTATTCCTCATTCTCTCAGTTAGGTTGCATCTTGTGAAATCGGAAAACGCCCCCGCCAAAAAACTATAAAGAGTAGATATGAAATTATGGGATATAAGTTATTTGTAAATCCTGCCTCTCTTGTCAAAAACCCTGATAAAAATAGTTTTCTGTTGGTTACTAACATCTACTAAGGCTCTTAATTTTCCTATTCTAATCTTATCATAATCACCTTCGTAATGCTCCAAATATCTTGAAGGATTTTCTGAAATTTCATTGAACTTATTTTTGATTCTTTCTTGAACATCCTGAGATAAACTTCTAAAGAATTTTGTAGCTTGTGTAGAAAACTTTATCTCATATTTCATAAATCTTCTAAATCTATGTATTTAGATTCATCTTCTATTCTTGCTTTTTTTAAACTATTTTTAGCCCAATCTGTCAATTCTCCTTCAGAAAGGAGAATATTCTTTATCAATTCGAGATCTTTTCTTATTCCCTCCATATCTCTATGTAAAGTATTTGTATCTATTATTCCCATGATCTAAATAGCATCTATTAATTTATATAATTTACGCCCCCGCCAGGAATCGAACCTGGAGGCCCGTAAGGGCCCGGTTTGCTTGATTTTTCTCTTTAAAGGGAAAGGTAGTGTCAGGAAAACCGTAGGTTTTCCCACATACTCAAGACCGGTGCTCTACCATTGAGCGACGGAGGCAAAATAAAACACTTCTCAGTTATAGGATTAATTAAGTGATTTTAAAGGTTTTGGCTCGCTTCGCTAGCGGATTGATTTTTTATTAATGATAACTTGAATATGCTTAGTTCGTGGCCTCATCCAAAGATATCAATTTAACACAGAAATCAATAAAAAGACATTTGGGTTTTATGAATGGACAAAATTGAGGATGATAATAAAGCTTTCATACAATTAATAAAATGAAAATTGGCGCTTATTTGACCGGGTCTTTTGGGCAGTCTCAAGAGCTGTATAAAGCAAGAAACGAATGGAAAAGAGGAAGGGGTTCTGAAGAAAAAGTGAATGAACAGGCAAAAAAAGACGCACAACAAATCATAAAATTGCAAAAAGAAGCTGGATTAGACTTTATTATTGACCCAATGTTTCATTTCTATTATTTATTCCAGCCTTTTTCCGAAAATGTCGCAGGTGTTAGCGTCGGACCACAAGAAAACTGGTTTAATAATAATGTGTTTTATTGGAGACCTCGCATAGAAGGACCGTTGGAAATACAAACTGGCTTCACGAAAAAATATCTCCATACCGAAGAACTTTTAAAAAATGGAAGCGCAATGGCTATTCTGCCTTCTCCCTATTCATTGTTAGTGCTTTCAGACGTAAAAGGATATAAAAGCAAAGAAGAAGCGGTAACTAATCTTGGAGAGATTTTATTGGCTGAGGCACAAAACCTTGTTTCAAAAGGATATAGAAGAGTACAATACGACGAACCCGCAATTGCAGTAAAGCAATCTTTAGGAGCTTTGACAAAAGAAGATTTGCATTTACTTCGACGAGGAATTGGTATTTGCGGAAAAGTTAACGGAGCAACAACAAGCCTCAACACTTATTTTGGAAATGCTGGGCAGATAATTTCTCATCTATTGCAACTTCCGATAGATTGCATAGGAATAGATGGAACTGAAACAAGCATAAATGACATAATTAAACACAATTTCTCTGGAAAAGAACTGACTCTTGGATTCTTGGATGCGCGAAACACTAGTTTAGAAAATCCCCAAGATATTTTAGAGTCATTAAAACTAGTTGAAAACAAAACTAATCCTGTAAAACTGTGGCTAACCCCAAATGCAGGAACTGAATATCGAGGATTTACCCATGGAATAAAGAAATTAGAATTACTTGCAAAAGTAAAGGAAATGTACAATGAATAAACTCTTTCCTACTTACGAGGTTGGAAGCTTGCCTAAGTTAAATGCAAGAGTAAATGCGACTAATGGGAAGAGAATTAGCCAAAAAGATTTAGATGAAGTAAAATATTTATCTGAAAAATTTTCTGTCGATGCGAACAAGGCATTGTCAATTTTTGATAAAAATGCGAAACATAAAGAAGTGTTGACTAATGAAAATATTGAAGATTTAACAGATTTTAATGCTTTATTATATCTAAGACTGCAAGAGGGATTAGGCTTAGATTTTGTATACGATGGCGAAGCAAGAAGGCGGGAAATGTACCAGCATGTTGCAGCTAAAATAGAAGGGTTTGAAAAAACGCCTGAGATGATTAGATCCAGGGGCCCAGACAGCTGGCGCATGGCTGTTTGCGTCGATGAACCGAAACTAAAGCAAAATTCCCTGGACGATTTGATATTAAATGAATTTGAATTCGTAAAAGACAATGCTAGGGAAAATATAAAAATTCCCATGGATGATCCATATATGATTGCTGTAATGAGCGACAATAGGCATTATTTAGAAAAGCTCAGAGATAAGCACTTTAATAATCCAAGAAAACTCCGCTATGAAGCAAAACGCGAATTTACCTTGGCTTTGGCAAGAAATATTATCAGGCCTCAAGTCAAAGCAGTGGTTGATGCGGGTGCGAGATGGATTCAATTAGATATCCCGGCAGCTACGCTAGATATAGAACATATCCCAATAGTCGTGGACGGAGTAAATGAAGTTGTTCGGGAAATTGACGGCGTTAAATTCAGCCTGCATATGTGCTATCCGAGAAGGGTCACTCTTACAGATAAAAACAGCTATGAACTATTATTTCCTGCGATTTTAAATTTGAATAAAAATGTTGACCACTTGTCGCTTGAGCTTGCCAATGCAGATAATTATGAAAAAGATCTTGCAGTTTTTGCCAAATATGCAGATCAGCGTAAATTCGAGATAGGGGTTGGAGTAGTCGATATAACCCTTGAAAAACAACAGCGACAAGAAATTGAAACCCAGGAAATGGTTAAAGACAGGATATTAAGGGCTGTTGAAACATTGAACGATGAAAAACTTATTTATGTTGCCCCTGACTGCGGCTTGAGGCAGCTTAGTTTAGACAGATGCATGAAACTTTATGAGGTAATCGCTGAGGGGGCTGAATTAGCCAGGAGAGGATGATTCTTTTTAATATTTAGGTTGTCAATTACCATTGTTGCGGACTTTATTCCACTAAACACATAAAAATGAGCTGATGGCACTTCTCCCCTTATTAATTCATCAACCTGTTTTGTGCCCCATTCAATACCTAATTTTTTAGCGTCTTCTGGCGTAGCCTTATCGACCTTGCTAGAAAGAGCATAAGGAATATCGATATCAAAAGTGTCTGGATGGTCTGTGGTGTGTTCTTTTTTTGAAAGCACTGTAATACCCGGAATGATGGGCACATTTATCCCAGCTTTCCTACAGCGATCTACAAACTTAAAATAAAATTTATTGTTATAAAACATTTGAGTGACTATGTAATCTGCTCCAGAATCCACTTTTATTTTTAGAAATTCTAAATCAGTTCTTGAATTTGGCGAAGCCCTGTGTTTTTCTGGATAGCCGGCAACACCAATACAAAAAGAATCTCCAAAAGTTTTCCGAATTTCCGGAATTAAATCTGAAGGATGCTCGAAAGTCTTATCGCTGAAATGTAAAGGCCTTTCATATCCCTTATCATCTCCTTGAATAACCAAAATATTTTCTATTCCATCAAATTTAATCTCGTTTAATAAATCATGTGTTTCATTCCAACTAAATCCTCTGCATAAAATATGAGGGACTGCGTCTATTTTATTTTCTCGCTGCATCGTTGAACAAATCGTTCTTGTTCCGGGGTATTTCCTTTGAATTACTTCTTCCAGACCTTCATTAGTTCTTTTTATCACTTGTTCAACAGGATGATAAGTTACATCTATAAACGGCGGCTCGTATGGAGCAAGTTTTGAAACTTTGTTCATAGCGTCTTCTAATGTGCCTTCGTTTGGAGGAGTTATCTCAAAACTAATTAATGGGGAAGAAGAATTTTTTATATGGTCTGTAACTTTCATGAAAGAACCAAGGCTCAATCAGTTTATAAGAATTATTGGGATTTTCAGCAATTATAAACCAAAAATCCTTCCTAATACTTGAGTAAGCTGTTATTTATAATCAACTATTGTCACTTGGCCAAATATTCTGCTCATACTTGAATAGGGTGTTATTTATTAAAGAATTTAGTACCTATCCAAATATTCTGCTCATACTTGAATAGGGTGTTATTTATTAAAGAATTTAGTACCTATCCAAATATTCGCTTCCACCAGGGTTTTTTTGCTTCAACCGGCTGGTTATTTTCATCCATAACCTCGTAAGTTATCGATGGCTTTTCCTTGAGAACCGGGGCTTCTGCAGCAAGAGATAAATTGGCATCTTTTATCGCTTCTTCAACGATAACTCGCGAATATCCCTGTTTTATCAATGCAAATTTTAAAGAATCCTCAGTATAGCCTTTTTTAAGATTTTTCTTCATATAATCAACAAGTTTCTGCTTGTATTCATTGCGGCGCATAAAAAATTTAGGAATTTTGAGTTTAAAAACTTATTTCTAATGGAATATGCATTTGGGAGGTTAGTTTATCTTCACTGGTTTTTTCTTTTTATAGAACTCTAATGCCTGATTTAATCTTGGCTTTGATTCTGAGCAGATTAAGAAGAGCTGCTGGCCCCGTTTAACATAATCTCCAACGTGGTAGAAAAGATAAATGCCTGCTGCTTTATCATCTGGAGAGCCAGCCAGCCTGGCGATGGAATTTAAGTCAGAGTTTATTATCTCAAATACTTTCCCGCTTTTTTTTGCAAAAACTTCATGATTATATTTAGCCAGTTTTATTTTTCTTAATGAGCCTGACTGGGCTTTTATTATTTCTTTAAATTTTTCAAAAGCTTTTCCAGAATCTAATATTTTCTCTGCGAGGGCAATTCCTTCTCCTTTATTCGCCTTGCCTGTCATCTCAAATAATTTTCCAGCCAATAAAAGAGATTTTTTCTCTAAATCTTTTGGGCCATCTTGATTTGGGTCGAGAATTTTGATAATATCCAGCAGCTCAAAAATAGGACCTATGCCGTTTCCAATTGGCTGAGTTCCATCTGTCAGTAAACATTCTATTTTAATCTTAAAGTATTTAGCCAGTTTGTTGAATTTTTTCCTCAAGGCCAGAGCCTCTTTCTCTGTAAACTTAGCCCCTTTTCCATACGGGATATCTATCACTACGTGTGTGCTTCCCGAAGCAAGTTTTTTGGACATTATTGAAGCTAAAAGCTGCGCTCCCGGATCTATCTTAAGTATTTTTTCAACTTGTATAATTCTTGAATCTGCTGGAACCATTCCTAAACCTCCGCCATGAACCATGCAAGCTCCTGTTTTGCGAATTATTTTTTTAATTTCATCTGGAGAAAAATCAACCCTGGCAATTGCTTCAATTACATCAGCTGTGCCTGCAGCGCTGGTTATTGCCCTTGATGAATTTTTTGGGACAATCAGCCCTCCAGCAGCGCATATTGAAACAACTATTGGAGTTGTTCTGTTTCCAGGAACTCCGCCAACACAATGTTTATCTGCAATTATTTTATACGGCAGTTCAACTCTAAACCCAGTATCAAGAATAGCCTTTGTCAGACCGATTGTTTCTCTAAAAGTCATTCCTTTTTCATACATGCCTGAAACAAAAAGAGCTATCTCTGTTTCCCCAAGAGAATTGTCAACAACATCGATAATTATTGATCTTATCTCTTTTTCAGAAAGTTTTTTTCCGTCAACTTTTTTCTTGATATAAAGAACGCTTTTTGGACTCTCTGCCAGGCGAACCTCAACCCTTTGACCATTTTTTAAATTTATTCTCTCCTTAGTTTCTGATGAAATGGCTATTTCGTTTTCTTTTATCAACCCGTCAATAGTATTAACAAAGGTAAATATTTCTCCGTCTTTTCCGCCGGCTTTCTTGATAGAGATCCTGTCTCTGGACTGAACCCCAATTTTATCTGCGGTTTTTTTGTGGAGCATAGCTCCAAGCATTCCTGTTGACCATTTGAGAAATTTTATCCTGAGTTCCATTTAAAACCTACGGTTTTATATCCCTAGAGCAATTTCTTCTCTATGCCTCCTATGGAAATTTTTATCCCGTAAAACCTTATTAAAAAGTAAAAACTATTTTTATATTTATCTAAATCATGATTTGACTTCCCTATATAATTCAAGAACAATTAGAAGATAAGCCAGGATTAAGGGCCCAAGCAGAAATCCTAAAGCCCCAAATACAAATACGCCCCCAATCATGCCGATTAAGACAACTGAAGAGTGCAGTTTTGTCCTCTTTGATACAAATAATGGGCGCAGGACATTGTCTATATTTGAGGAGAGAATACCGAATAAAAGAATTCCAAATGCCGCTAAATTATTGCCTACAATCAAAAAGTAGATTGTTACAGGCAGCCAGATTATTCCTGTCCCTATGATGGGCAAAACTCCTGCAATAACTGCTAAAATTGTCAGCAAGAATGCGCTGGGAACTTTAAATGCAAAAAACCCTATGCCGACAATTACACCCTGAATCAACCCTATAATAACTGTCCCGTAGAGAATAGAAGCAGTTATATCTCTTGAAGAATTGAAAAACTCCGCCTGGATATGTTTGGGAAAAGGCATTAAAGATTCTAGATACTCTATCATCTGCTTGCTGTCCCTAAGAGCAAAAAATAAAGTGAATAGAACTACTGTAAATTGCAATAAAAGAGTTGGAAAATTGAGCAAAAAATTTCCAAGCATGTTTAAGACAGAATTTGAGGACTTGGTTATAAATGACTGGATTGTTGAGCCGAATTCCCTTGAAAACTCATCAGAAGCAAAGAAAGAAGGGAACAGATTTTTTAATGGCGTTATAAAATCAGTTTCTTGCGCAGACTGATACAGTTTCAGAGTCTGATTTATTACTGTCGGCGTAAAGAACCAAATAGGGATGATTATTATTGATAGCAGAATGAGGCATATTATTCCTGCAGAAAGATTTGGGGCTTTGGTTATTTTCAGGAAGAATTTGTATATTGGAGAAAAAATAAATGCTAGAATAAGGCCAAAGACTACGGATAGCAGTATTGGCTTCAAAACAAGATATGATAAAGCAAGCAGTCCTAGGAAAATTATCACGCTGAATATTCTTCTTAAAGAGTTTTCTTCTGTCATTTTCTCGTCAATTATACAGAAAAATGAATGCTGTTAAATTTATAAATGTTTTATAAGCCTTTAATTTACCATGCTAAAGATTATATACTAACCCTGCTGGGTTTTTTTATGGAAAAGATATTAAGAAAACCGACAAGAAAAATCAAGATAGGCTCTACATTTATCGGAAATGGAAATCCAATTGCGGTTCAAGGCATGACCTCGACAAAAACGCAGAATATAGACGAGACAATAGCTCAGATAAAATCATTGAAAGAGGCTGGAGCAGACATAATAAGGATTGCTGTAGATAGCAAGGAAGATGCTTATTCCTTGATGAAAATAAGGGAAAATGTTGATGCCAATCTATCAGTGGATTTGCAGGAAAATTACGGGCTGGCTAAATTAATCGCCCCTTATGTTGATAAAATACGTTATAACCCAGGACACCTATATCACCATGAAAAAGAAAAGCCATGGCAGGAAAAAGTAAAATTTATTGCTTCTGCAGCTGCTGATAACGATTGCGCAATTAGAATTGGAATAAACTGCGGATCTGTTGATCCAGAGATAAAAATGAAGTATCTGTTGGAAGACACAATTTCTCCAATGATTGAAAGCTCGCTGGAACACTGCCTCTTGCTTGATAATCTTGGATTTACAAGATACTGCGTTTCCTTAAAAGATTCAGACCCTCAAAAAGTAATAGAATTAAACAGGAAATTTTCAGATATAAGGCCGGAAATTCCGCTGCATCTAGGAGTTACTGAAGCTGGAATGCCTCCAGACGGAATTATCAAAACAAGAATTGCTCTTGAACAATTAATTAGCAGAGGAATAGGAGATACTATAAGAGTTTCTCTAACGCTTCCCAATAGTAAAAAATCCGAAGAGATAGAGGCTGGAAGGCAGATTATCAATGATATAATGAACGGCAGAGTAAGAACAGTTGTAGATTATAACAAAGACGGATTAAACCTTATCAGCTGTCCAAGCTGTTCAAGAGTTGAAAATGAAAATTTTGTTGATTTGGCGAAGAGGGTTGAAGAAGCTACTAAAGACTTGAAAAAACATAAAATAACTATTGCGACAATGGGCTGCAGAGTCAACGGACCTGGAGAAACAGACCATGCCGATATTGGATTATGGTGCGGTCCAAAGCATGTCAATTTAAAAGTTAGAGGAAATATTGTTGGATCTTTTTCTTATGAAGAAATTTTAATTGAATTAAGGAAAGAGATTGATAAATTAATAGAAAGAGATTCATAGGCCTCGCTAATGTTTGAAGCTTGACTGATAAATTTTTCTGGCGTGTTAAGTAAACCAGCAATCCTAACATAAAAAATTACTCACTCATGTCATCGTGCATTTTATTATTAACATTAACGGCAAATCTGCGAATGAAATAAGCAGGTAATTATCTTTATTGTTTGCGGATTATTTAAGGAATTAAACTGTAGAATGTTTAGTTAGAACTTAACATGGCGAAAAGGTTTATAAGCTAAAAAAAATTTCATCATACATGAACTTTATAAAAAAAATTTGGGATGAAAAAAGCGATGAACTCGCGCATCTGCAGTTTCAAAAGTTTAGCAGGGGAGAATTTACAAATCGGGCTGGAATAAAGGTCAAGTCCTCTGGAGGAAGATACACAATTTACACAACTGCTGAATTTGCAAATGAATTTGTTAGAACTATGGCTGAAAAATTGCAGGGCAATACGCAAGTTACCGGGGCGATTATTTCTACTGCTGATTTGACTGGGCAACTTGACTTTAAAGATAAGAAGCAATTTCAAGGGGTAAAACAATACATTATCGATGGAGGAATGTCTGGAAAAGATATCTTAGATTTGCTTAATAAATTTCCCAAGGCATTTTTTGCTTTGAGCTTCAGCGTTGGAGAAAATGTTTTGAAAATAAAGGCAAAGGCACCGAAGTCTGGAAAGCCTGGAGGCAAAAGAGAGGAAGCGCCGGTTCCTGATTTCTGCAAGCTTATAACTACGGACAAGGAAATTGCAAAATCTTTTGTTTTTGAAAAACCTGAATTTAAGGAAGCAAACATAAACCACACTTTTGTAATAAAAGAGATTGTTGTTCCTGAAAGCCTGAAAAAAAGCGATGATTTTGCGAAGATAAGAGAGGAGAGTAAGAGAAGTGGAAAAATTATGCGAGTAGCTAATATAGATGGTGTTGAGATGAAGAGTGAAAAAGAATTTGAGGCGTGAAGATTAAGATGCCATCGGCTCCGTTAATAAAAACAAGTTAATGTTGAAACAATTTTAAAGTTGGGTTAATATAAATAAAGCGAGTTCAAACTAACTTTTTATAAAATATCGTGGAACAAAGTGAAACGGTTAAATTTTTTGATTATCTTTTCCATCCGAAAAACCCAACACGAACCTCGCCAAGAAACTATGAAAAGCGAGGCATTTTTCCTTGAAAAATGGTGTTGGGTTTGCAAAATCCCCACCGAATAATTTATAATCGAAAATCGCTGTTTTCTCAAATAAACTTTCCTGTCGGAAACTTTATAAACGCATTTTTTCTTCATATTTTATCCAGGGTAGGAAAAAATGATTTCCGCATTATTTAGACATGGCAGTAATACACTCACCAAGGAAAGGGAGCCTGCAATATTGGCCCAGAAAGAGAATATATAAATTCCTCCCTAGTGTAAACTGGAATGTTGTTTCTTCTTCAAAAACACTCAAGGGCTTTATTGGATACAAGGCCGGAATGGCTTCTGTAAGCGTTAAAGACCTAACCCCTAATTCTATGACAAAAGATAAAAAAATTGCGATTCCTGCAACGATAATCGAGTGCCCTCCTGCAAGGATTCTTTCTGCGCGATTCTATAAAAATAAGCAAGTCATGACTGAAATCCTGGCTGAAAACCTTGATAAAGATTTAAAGAGGAAAATAAAACTGCCGAAAAAGAGCGGTAAAAAAATTGATGATATAAAAGACTTTGATGACATAAGAGTTATTGTTTATTCTAATGTAAAAAAGACATCTATAAAAAAGACTCCTGACTTCGTTGAAATTGGCCTAAATGGGAGCTTGGATGAAAGACTTGCTTTTGTAAAGGAAAATTTTTCAAAAGAAATTCCTTTAAGCGAAGTTATTCAAAACGGACAATTAATTGATGTTCGTGGAGTCACAAAAGGAAAAGGCCTTCAAGGTACTGTTAAAAGATTTGGAGTTAAGTTAAGACAGCACAAATCTGAAAAAGGAGTGAGAAAGGTTGGAAGCATAGGTCCGTGGCATCCTGCGAGGCTGACTTTCAGAACCCCGATGGCCGGACAAATGGGGCTTTTCACAAGGACAGCCTACAATAATAAGATAATAGAAATTGCCAAGGCTGACGATAAACCTATAAAAAATATAAAAAATTACGGCGATTTAAAATCCGATTACATTCTCGTTTACGGTTCTATTCCCGGGCCGGCCAAAAGACAACTGCTTCTTACTTATCCTTTGAGACAAACTAAACAACAAAGCAAAAAACAATATGAATTTATTGAGGTGTTAAAATGAAATCTTCAGTTTTAGACATTAATGGGAAGGAAAAAACAAAAATAGATTTGCCTGCAGTTTTCTCTGAAAGGGTTAGAGAAGATATTGTGTTTAAAGTGATTGAAGCTAAAAAGAAACAACAGCCTTATGCGCCTAACTTGCTTGCGGGAAATCAATCAGCATCGGGAAAGATGAGGCATAGAAGACATATCTGGCAGACTCATTATGGGAGGGGAATGTCAAGAATTCCAAGAAAAGTAATGTCGCGAAGAGGAACACAATTCAATTGGATTGGGGCAGATATCCCTGGAGCAAGAGGCGGAAGGCGGGCCCATCCTCCAAAAATTCTTGCTATGCTTAAAGAAAAAAAGATAAACAAAAAAGAGCTAAGAACAGCAATCAATTCTTTAATAAGCGCAAGCGCAAACAAAAATCTTGTCGCAAAGAGATATGCAAGATTAGAAGAAAAAAACATCAAAGAACTTCCTTTAATTGTCGAAGGCAAAATACTTTTCTTAAATACTAAAGAATTTATTTCTTCGCTTAAGAATATTCTGGGAGAAAAATTATTTGAAGTTGCGCTAAGAGAAAGAACTCAAAGAACAGGCAGAGGAAAATCAAGGGGAAGAAGGTATAAAACAAGCGCGGGAATGATAATAATCATCGGGAACAAAGAAAAAATAAAATCCAATGCGGTTGAAATAACAAACGTAAGCCATATTGGAGTCAAGAATCTTGGAAACGGCGGACCTGGAAGATTGGCGATTTATACTGAAGAGGCAATTAAAGAAATAGGAGCTAAAAAATGAACAAAGAAAAAACAAAGCAGATTATTGGAGAGGTAGTTTATTTGAAGCCTTTGGTGACGGAAAAAGCCGTTATGATGATAGAGTCCCAGAATGTCCTGACATTTAAGACTACGAAAAACACCCCTAAAGAAAAGATAAAAAAAGAAATTGAAGAGGTGCTCGAGGTTAAAGTTGATAGTATAAGAACGTTAATAAGAGGGAATGCTAAATATGCTTATGTAAGATTAAACAAAAAAACTTTGGCGATGGATGTTGCTTCAAAGCTGGGGATAATATAATGACAAAGGCGATAATTTTTGATTGGATTGGTGTTTTATCTGCTGGAAGCAAAGGCGGAGTATTCAAAGATTCAAAAGAGATTTTGCAAAGATTGAAATCCAAAAAATATAGATTAGGGCTCGTTTCACTCGCCGGTTACGGAAATGAAAAAAGAGTTCGAGATATAGAAGATTCTGGATTAAAACCTTACTTCGATTCAATAGTTGTTGATACAACCAAAAAAATAGAGCATTATCAAAGGTGTTTGGACGAACTTGGAGTAAATCCGGATGAAGCGCTTATTGTCGACGATAGAACTGTTCGGGGAATTAAGATAGGGAACGAACTTGGCTGTAAAACTTGCTGGGTTATGTATGAAAAATATGCAAATGAAACCCCAAATAAAGAAACTGGAGAACCTACTTACAGAATTAAATCAACAAGAGACTTATTAACAATTTTATAAAAATGGGAAAGAGAATAATTGTTCAGGCGCGCGGGCATGGAAGCCCAAGCTATAGAGTTCCGAGAAAAATCTTCAGCATAAGATTAAAATATCCAGGCAATTTAGCTGGCGAGGGAAAAGTGATTAAATTGCTTAACTCTCCCGCGCACACAGCTCCGCTTGCAAAAGTAAGCTGCAATAAAGGAATATTTTTCATGCCTGCATTTAAGGGAATGATTGAGGGGCAGACAATAAATTTCGACGGAAAAAATATTGATGCTGGAAATATAATGAGGCTTGGGGATTTGCCGGTGAAAACTGAGATTTATAATATTGAATCTTCCCCAGGAGACGGAGGGGTTTTCATAAAGACGGGGGGAAGTTTTGCAACAATAAATAAGATTATGGGCAAAGAAGTTTTCGTTTTAATGCCATCAAAAAAAGAAAAGGGCTTTAATCCCAACTGCAGGGCTGTCGTCGGGGTTATTGCTGGGTCGGGCAGGCTTGAAAAACCAGCAGTAAAGGCTGGAAAGATGTTTTATATCAAGAAAGCTAAAAATAAATTATGGCCAAGAACATCTGCGATAAAGATGAACGCAATAGATCATCCGTTTGGGTCAGGCAGGGGAAAGAATCCTAAGAGCAAGATTGCCAAGAGAAATGCGCCTCCAGGAGCCAAGGTTGGGCACTTAAGGCCAAGCAGAACAGGAAAGAAAAGATGATAATAACTAAAAAGAAAGACTTCACATATAGGGGGAAAACTATGGAAGAGTTGCAGACCTTAGAAGTCAGAGAATTTGCAAAATACCTAAAATCAAGAAGCAGAAGAACTGTCTTAAAAAATTTCCAGGATATAGAAAAATTTGTCAACGAATCTAAAGAGAAGATTTCGCGGGATAAGAAAATAAAGACTCATAAAAGAGACATAGTCATTGTTCCGGCAATGATTGGAATGAAAATGCAAATTTACAACGGCAAAACATTTGAGCCAGTCGAGATAACTGGAGAAATGCTTGGGCATAGGCTTGGAGAGTTTGCGCCAACCAAAAAGAGAGTTCAGCATGGAAGCGCCGGAATTGGAGCAACTAAAGGAAGCAAGCATAAGGCTAAGAAATAAAAATGAACAAAGACGAAACCACAAAGGCTATTGAAAGAACTGGGCATAAAATACTAGCGGGGCAAACAAAACATCCCTCAGATAATTCTTTAATGGAAGAAAAAAAGAATGAGCCTGAAGTTAATAAACTTAAAGAAGCCCAAAAGCCAGCGACGGAAAAAACGGAAGAAAAACCCAAGGTTGAAGTAAAAAAGAAAGAAATGCCTAAGGTAAAGAGAATAATTGCCAGAGTCAACGCTCGCGATATCCCTATTTCAACAAAAAAATCTTCTGATGTTTGCAGATTTATTAAAGGTAAAAAAATAAAGACTGCGGTCCATGAGCTTGAGGAGATACTTGCCTTCAAAAGACCTTTGCCTATGAGGGGAGAGATACCGCATAGAAAAGGAAAAATAATGTCTGGGAGATATCCTCAAAAAGTCATCAAAAATTTTATAGTATTGTTGAAAAGTCTTGGAGCTAATGCTGTCGATTTAGATGATCCAGTAATCACAGAAGCGTTTGCAAACACCGGCTCAAGACCTTATGGGAGATTTGGGCGAACGAGGAAGAAAAGAACACATATAACTTTAGTTGCGAGAGATGCAAAAAAACAAGATAAAAAAATTGGAGGAAAGAAATAAAATGGACTACAAAAAGATTATTCCAATTTTAGGTGTATCTTTATTGTCATTTTTAGGATGCTCTAAAAAAGATGATGTTCTGTATACAGAAAGAATTAGCATAGATGCTTCAGAATTCATTGTAGAAGTCAGGCCTATTGATAAAGTTGGGAGAAGATTATGGATTTATGATTGTGGGATTGATAGAAGCAAATCCCAATGGGCAGGAGTTTCATTTGCGTTAGATGAAGATGGAAATGGGAAGATTGATAGATTAAAAGGACCTTTATTGGCATATATCCTAGATCATGATAGTACAAGGCAAGACGACCCTTATGCTATTACTGTTAATAAAAAAAGAAATGACTCTCTTAGTGGTAAATTAAATCAAGTTCTGAGAAATTCAGAAATAAAGGTAAGATAATATGGAAGAAAAAATAAATTTTTCGGCGCATCTTAAATTTTTAGGGGATTATTAATATGGAAGAAAGAAAAACCGTGGATTTCAAGAAAGCTGAATTTTCGGTAAGAGAATATGTAAAAGGTTCTCTCGGGAAGGGAAAAGTCAGCAGAGTTAAAATAGAGTATACCCCTGTCGGAGAAAAGATAATCATCTCTACGCATAAACCCGGACTAGTTATAGGCAGAGGCGGTGAGAGAATAGAGGAACTCACCAGAATACTAAAAACTAAATTCAAGCTTGAAAACCCCCATATTGAAATTGAAGAGATACAGATACCAGAACTTGATGCGCAAATAATGGCCGATGACATTGCTCTTGGATTAGAAAGATTTGGGCCTTTAAAGTTCAAAGTAATATCATACAAGACTCTTCAAAGAATAATAAATTCTGGGGCTATTGGAGTCGAAATAAGATTAAATGGAAAACTTCCAAGCTCAAGGGCGAAGTCATGGAGATTTGCCCAAGGATATTTAAAGAAAACTGGGGACAGCGCTAAAGTAGTTGACCGCGCAAAATCTAGGGCTGAAACAAAACCTGGAACAGTTGGCATAAAAGTGAGTATACTTTCACCTACGGCAGTATTAAAAGACAGGATAGTAATTAATGAAAGCTTGTTAGCCCAATTAAAGCAAAATTCACAAATTAGCGAGGAAACAAAAGTAGAAAAGAAAATAAAAAGGAGGGCTAAGAGATAAAAAAAATGACAAACGAAGAAAGAAGAAACAAATTCAACGAGATAAAACTCGAATTGATAAAGGCAAGAGTAAATGCTGCTAAAAATGGAAGCTCTAAAACCAGGGAGGCAAAGAAGATAATAGCTAGAATGTTCACACTCGACAAATCCGACAAAAACGATTTGTCTAAGACATAACAATGGAAATATGCCCAAAATGCGGCCTGCCAAAACCGGCCTGTGTATGCGAGCAAATAGTAAAAAGTTCGCAGAAGATACAGATTTCAACTGACAAAAAAACATACGGAAAGATAGTGACTGTTGTCAGCGGATTGGATGACGAGACAGAAGCGAAGAAAACCGCAAAAGCTCTTAAAAATGAGCTTGCGTGCGGCGGGACATATAAAAACGGAATAATCGAACTACAGGGGAATCACAGCAAAAGGATAAAATCACTTTTGATCAAGCTCGGATTTGATTCAGACTCAATAAGCGAATAAAATGGAAAAAAACAAAAAAACAAATGTGAAGAAAGAAAAACCAGCTGGTGCTGGATGCGATGACTCAACATGCCATATTCACGGGCATCTTAAAGCCCATGGGAAGACATTTGAAGGGAATGTCATAAAAAAATTCCCGAGGAGAGTGGTAATTGAATTTGAAAGAATGATTTATGTCAGAAAATACGAGAGATATGCAAAATCAAAAACCAAAATACATGCAAGACTGCCTGACTGCATGAAAGACTCAATAAGTGCTGGTGATTACATTAAGATTCAGGAATGCAGACCATTAAGCAAGATAATACATTTTGTTGTAATAAACAAAATTAAAGGAAAAGAGGAAGACAGATAGAATGGAAACAAAAAAAATATCAATCAAGTGGAATTTGGAAACTCCAGAAAGATTATTAGAAAGATATGTTTTAAATTTAGATTCTGGAAGTGAGTTGGTTATATGTGGATTTGACAAACCTACTATAAGCAGAGAATTTGGAGAAACTATGAAGAATAATAAGATAATGCTTGTTTATACTGCTTCTGGGATAATGGACAGTTTAATAAAAAAAGACGGCGATTTTGAACACGAAATAAACACTCAAAGGCATGAATATACTATCAGGAGATTAAAATGAAAGCGATTAGTGCGAAGGTAAGTGAAGGATTAAATATCGGAGCTAATTTGATTTCTGCCGACAACAGCGGAGCAAAAATAGTAAGAATCGTCGGAGTCAAGTTGGCAAAAGCCAAGAAAAGAAAACAAGTAGCTGCGAAAGTTGCTGATTGGGTGAAGGTCAGCGTCAGAAAGGGAATTCCAGACATGAAGGGGAAGGTTTTCGACGCTGTTGTTGTCAGGCAAAAAAAATCATACAGAAGGTTAACTGGAGAAAGGATTGCTTTTGAGGACAATGCTGTTGCGATATTAAAAGATGAAAAAGGGAATCCAAAGGGAACCCAGATTAAAGGGCCTGTTGCAAGGGAGGTTTTGGAGCGATGGCCTCAAGTTGCCAAAATTGCTTCAATTGTGCATTAAAATGAATCAAGAATTTAATACTGGCTGGAAATCAAGCATAAGGGCGGGAAAACAAAGAAAGTATGCAGCAAATGCTCCTCTGCATATAAAAAGAGAATTTATGTCTATAAACCTCTCTAAAGATTTAAGGAAAAAGAACAAAAAAAGAAGCATACCGGTTAGAAAAGGCGATACTGTTAAAGTAATGAGGGGAAAATTCAAGAAAAAACAAGGAAAAGTTACGAAAGTAAATGCAAAAAGACAAAAAGTTATGATAGAAGGAATACAGGTCAAGAAAATGGATGGCTCTAAAGTAGACATCGCTTTCAGACCCTCAAACTTGCAGATGATTGAGTTATATTCTGAAGATAAAAAGCGTGGAATTGAGCCCGTAAATGCAGAGCCTAAAAAGCAGGAAGAAAAAACTGCTGTTAATTTGGCAAAGATTAAAAAGCAGGATAAGCACGGAGGAAAGAAGTAAAATGCACCTAAAGAGACAAGAAACGCCGAAAAGCTGGCCAATAAAAAGAAAAGGAACGAAATATTTGGTTAGACCTCTGGTAAATCTTGAACGAGGAATGCCTTTGCTGATTGTCCTAAGAGACGTGCTTGGAATTGTCCAGAATAGCAGAGAATTAAAAAAAGCCCTTCACGAAAGAAAGATTATGGTAAACGGCAGGCGCCCGAAAAACGAAAAGACTCCATTGACTATGTTTGACATAATCCATATTTTGCCTTCGAAGAAATACTACAAAGTTGTTTTAAGAAATAACGGAAAATTTGCATTTGAGGAAATTAAGGAAGGCGAAGGCAACAGCAAGATTGCCAAAATAATAAATAAGAGAATGCTGGCTGGAAAGAAGACACAGATAAACCTAAGCGACGGACGAAATTTTTTATCGGATATCCCCTGCAACGTTAATGATTCTGCGATAATTGATTTCAAAGAACGAAAAATAACTAAATGTCTGCCGCTAAAAGAAAAAATGAAGGCAATAATTTTCTCTGGAAAACATTCTGGAGAGGTTGGGGCCATAAACAAAATAAATAACGATAAAAAGATGGTCGAACTTCAGACTAAAGCGTCTGGAATTAATGTTTTAATTAAACAACTAATGATTATAGAATAAAATGAAAGACAATGAAAATCCGATGAGAGAAATAAAGCTTGAAAAGGTAGTTCTAAGCGTGAGTGCGACTGGAGACGCTTTGGAAAAGGGAGTTAAACTATTGAAATTTTTAACAGAAAAAAATCCAGCCAAAATGAAATCTAATAAAAGAATACCTGATTGGGGGGTAAGGCCTAACTTGGAAGTTGGAACGGTTGTAACTTTAAGGAAAGGAGCTAATGAAATTCTTAAGAGAATGCTGTCTGCTGTAGAGAATACTCTAAGAAAAAAACAGATAAGCGAAAATTGCTTTTCATTCGGCATAAAAGAATATATCGAAATTCCTGGAGTAGAGTATCAAAGAGATATAGGAATAATGGGGCTTGATGTTACTGTGGTTTTCAAAAGGGCGGGCAGAAGAGTGAGGCTAAAAAAAATCGGCGGGGGAAAGATACCAAAAAGGCAGATTATAACCAAAGAAGAAATAATTAAATTCATGGAGGATAATTTCAACGTAAATTTTGTTTAAAATGAGATCAAATCTTATATTTTCACTCATCAGAAATAAAAACCTTGGAAATTTCAAATGACAGCAAGCGACTGGCGAAAAATATTGAAACAACTGGAAAGCAAACCTGCGGTGAAAGCGAAGTTTCTTAAGCACAATAAGCCTGAAGAAAGAAAAACCGGAATTGCCGTCAATAAATGCGAGAGATGCGGAAGATTCGGGGCGCATATAAAATCATACGGATTAAATTTATGCCGACACTGCTTCAGGGAAATAGCCGAAGAAATCGGATTTAAGAAATACTCTTAGAAAATGGAAACTAAAGAAAAACAAAAAGTTAAGAAATTGAAGGGTTTAGACGACTTGAATATTGGAGACATGATCATAATGAAAGCAGATAAATGCCCTCATTCAGATACAATTGCAGTAGTATTAAAAATTGAAGGGGAGCTACGAGGCATAGAATTATTCGATGCAGAAAAGTTACACTTTATAAAATCCTATATATCTTTCGGAGATTTAGAAGTAAATGTTATTGAACCTTCCGGCAAAGGATATATAGATGAAGATGGAAAGCTGATAGTAGACACATACTCAATTTATCCAATATCAAATATACGTAATAATCTTGGAGAATTATCTCAAGAAATTGAAAGAGCATTACTCGAAGCGGGATATGAAATTCCCGGGAGGATTAATTAAAATGTCACACGATGTTGTTGCAGACGGATTGAATGTAATAAAGAACGCCAAAATGGCGGGGAAGGAAATTGTTAAAATAAAAACAATCTCTAATTTGCTAATTGAAGTCCTAAAAATAATGAAGCAAAAAGAAGCAATAAAGAAATATAAAATTGATGCGAAAGAAAAATCTGTTGAGGTGCATATTGGCAATTTATACGAATGCAAGGCGATAAAGCCAAGATTCACTATAAAAAGGGGCCAGATAGACAGATATAGAAGAAGATATCTTCCTTCCAGGCAGATTGGAACAATCGTCATTTCAACCAACAAGGGCCTGATGACTCATGATGAAGCCGAAGAGGAGCAAAGCGGAGGGTGCTTAATTGCATATTTCTACTAAAATGAATGAAATATTAGATTTAACGAAAGAAAATTTGAAATTAATAGATTTTTCTAGAGGAAGAATTATTAAAGGGCAAAAAAATGAAGAATTAATAATAGTTACTGAACCTGGATTAGTTAGGAGTGTTAAAGAGGGGGGAATGTATTCTTTTATGACATTTAGAGGCAATGATTCCACTTCTTTTTCTATATTAGAACAGAAATTAATGGTTTTTGATGATGGTCGAGTGAACTATCTTGGGAGTATAAAAAAAGATTATCATTATTCATCAGTTGAGGATAGAAAATGAAAAAAGAAATTTTCCAAGAGATTGAAATTCCGAACAATGTTAAAGTGGATATTTTAGGCAATCTGATAACTGTTATTGGAAAAGAGGGAGAAAACAAAAGAAAGTTTGACTTTACTGGAATAGAGACAAATAAAGAAGAGAATAAAATAATTATTGGAAATAAGAAATCAACAAAGAATGAGAAAAAAAGAATAAACAGCATTGCCGCTCATATTAGGAATATGGTTGGGGGGGTTCAGAAAAAATACGAATATGACCTGAAAATTTGCTTTAGTCATTTTCCGTTCACTGTTGAAATTTCCGGGAACGAAGCTAAAATAAAGAACTTCCTCGGAGAAAAAGTTCCAAGAGTTCTGAAGCTTAATGCTGGGGTGGAGATAAAAGCTGACAAGGAAATGATAAAAGTTTTATCAGTGGATAAAGAACTTGCGGGCCAAACTGCTGCTGATCTTGAAACTGTGACTAAGATAAGAGGAAGGGACAGAAGGGTTTTCCAAGACGGGCTTTTCATAACAAGTAAACCTGGAGAGGAAGAACTATGACCTTTTTAAGAAGAATTACAAACCGATACTCGAGAATAGGATTAAGAAGAAAGAGAAAGCAGGTTTGGAGAAGGCCTACTGGAAGAGACAATAAAATGCGGGAAAAAAGAAATGGAAGGCCTCCGGTGGTAAGCATAGGATACAGGCAAAACAGAAAAATTATCGGAAAAATAGCCGGCAGAACTCCTATCACAATTTATAACACTGAAGATTTGAAGAAGGTTAGAAATGATAATATTGCTATACTTGGGAAAGTTGGCAGAAAAAACAAAGTTAAAATTGCTAAAATGGCTCAAGAGCTTAAAGTTGAAATTTATAATCTAAACCCAAAAATATTCTTGAGTAAAATAAATAAAAGCGCGGTAGGCAAAGCAAAATGAATCTGAAAAAGAAGAAACAGCTTGCGGCAAAGACGCTGAATGTCGGAAAAGACAGGATAATTTTTCTAAAACCAAGGCTAAATGAAATTAAGGATGTCATCACAAAACAGGACATAAGGGACCTCTACGCAAGCGGGGCCATTATACTAAAGGAGATTAAAGGCAGATTAAAAAATAAAAAGCCTTCAAAAAGAAGGGGAGCTGGAAAAGTTGGAATAAAAATTAATACCAGAAAAAGAGACTACATCATACTGACTAGAAAACTTAGAGCTTATTTAAAATCAGCAGCTAAAAACCAGGGCCTGCCAAAAAAAGCTGTTGAAGAGCTAAGGAAAAAAATAAGAAACAAATATTTCAAAAATAAATTGCAGCTTAAAGAGCATCTGGCGCAGAAATAAAATGGAACAGCATGAACTATTAAAAAACCTTGATGAAAAATTCAGGAAAGCGCAGAAGGAATTCGGATTCAAGGCAAACCTCGACGAAATGGACAAAAATTTCTTTGTCAGAGATTCCATATTAAAAGAGGGTTATGTCAGCGAAAGCTTCTCGAGGCAATTATGCAGAATAATCACTGAAACTCTCATGAACTGGAATGAATATCTGCATAGCCTGATAATGCCAAACCCTCAAAACCTTCTGAACATGGGCGAAAGCAAAATATTTAATCAAGATGAGAAAAGGGAAATTACGGAGCTGATGAAAAAAATAATGGAAATCTGCAGCAGAAACAGCTTAATAATGCTTGGCGGAAGCAAAGATGAAGAGGGTAAGTACATAGAAGATTCAATTAAATTCTGGAAAAGTGAATTTAAGCCAAAAATAACAAAAATAATAACTAAGATAAACCATGAGTGGAAGAGTTAATATGAAAACACTAAAAAGAAGACGCAGAGCAAATAAAACAGATTATGCAAAAAGAATAAGGCTGCTGAAGAGCAGAACTCCCAGAGTTGTTTTCAGAAAAACAAACAGATACCTTATAGCGCAGTATGTCTCAAGCAATGAAGCGCAGGACAGCGTTTCTGTAAACTTGAATTCGAAAATTCTTTCAAAGTATGGCTGGCCAAAAGAAGCTTCATCATCGATAAAATCAATGCCCGCGGCGTATTTCATCGGGGCGGTCATGGGCAGTGCAATTAATGAGAAAAAATTAAAAACACCCATAATTGATTTTGGAATGCATATGGTCACTGACAAAGGCAAGCTATTTGCTTTTATAAAAGGGCTAATAGACTCTGGAGTTAAAATTGAATGCGACAGCAAAAACTTTCCATCCAAGGAAAGGCTGTCTGGAGAGCATCTAACTAAAAAAATACCTTTTGAAAAAATTAAATCAAGCATAATCAAGAAACAAAATGACAAGAACTAAAAAAGAAAAACAGGAATTTGAAGATATCAAGAAAACTGTGGAAGCGCATGGAACGCTTTCAGAAGATGAGGCTGCCAAAAAAGCAGAAGATTCTGGAGAAGTGAGCCAAGAGTTAATTGAAAAACCAGACAGCAAGCCTTTAGAAGATGTTCAGGAGATTAAACCCGAAGGAAGAAGAAGATTTGGGGAAAGGACTAAAGAAGAGGTCGTCCTAGCCTGGGCGCCAAAGACAAAACTTGGCATGGATGTCAAAAATGGAAAAATAACGACGCTGGATGAAATTATTGACAAAAAAATGAAGATACTTGAGCCGGAAATAGTTGATTATTTAATTAATTTAAAATCTGATTTGCTTTCAATAGGGCAGTCTAAGGGAAAGTTCGGCGGAGGCAAGAGAAGAGCCTGGAGGCAAACTCAAAGAAAAACAGAAGAAGGAAATGTCCCTACATTTTCTACAATGGCTGTGGTTGGTGATGAAAACGGCCATGTTGGAATCGGAACCGGAAAAGCTAAAGAAACACTGCCTGCCAGAGATAAAGCAACAAGACATGCTAAACTTGGCATTATGAAGGTTACGAGAAAGTGCTCTGATTTTGACTGCGCGTGCAATGACCCGCACACAATTCCCTTTAAAGTTACTGGAAAGGGCGGAAGCGTTAGAGTGACGTTAATTCCAGCACCGCAGGGAACAGGACTCGTCGTCGCAAACGAGTTGAAAAAAGTTTTGAAACTCGCTGGAATAAAAGACATTAGGAGCAGAACAAGCGGAAAACAAAGAACAACTTTTAATTTGGCGAAAGCCTGCATTGATGCATTAAATAAAACTAATTTGAAGATAGGAGAAAAAAATGTTAGCAATAATTAGAATTAAAGGAAGAGTAAAGGTAAGCTATGATGCAGAGAATACATTAAGCAGGCTTAGATTAAGAAGAAAATACGCTTGCGTCGTCATAAAACCCAGCAAAGAAAATCTGGGAATGGTAAAAAGAGTCAAGGACTTTGTAGCTTATGGAGAAATAAAGAAAGAAACATTTGAAAAATTATTAGAGAAGAGGTCCCGATTAATTGACAGGAAGAAAAAAACTGACTTTAAGAACGCCGCTTCTGGAATTGAAGCTGGAAAAAACTATGAGGAATTCAACATCAAGCCTTTTTTCAGATTGCATCCGCCACGGGATGGGATTGAAATAAAGAAACAATTTGGCGTCGGAAAAGGGGTTTTGGGGAATAATAAGGAGAACATTAATAAATTAATTGAGAGGATGCTATAAAATGCAAAAAATGGAGATAAATAAGCCCTACGATACAAATATTATTGGAATAAACTGGAGAAAAGTAATTTATTTAGGTTTTAATCAAAATAAAAAATGCCATGTAGTTGGATTATATGATGAATATAAATATCCATCCGCAGCTGAATTTAAAATATGTCGATTAAATAAAGACGGTTACTTGGAATTATCTTCTGATGTAGCTCTGAGTGAAGTGACTAATTCTGAGAGAGAATATATTGGAGGATTATTAAAAAAGCTGTAAAATGGAACTTAATGAGTATCAAAAATTATGTTTGACAACAGCAAAGAAAGAAATGAAGCATCAAGAAGCTTTATGCAACTGGGGGCTTGGCGTTGCTGGAGAGGCTGGAGATATTGCAAGCTGCATAAAAAAATTTGTGTTTCACAAGAATTCTGCAATCAAAGACGGGATTCGGGAAAATATAGGGGACATGATGTGGTACACTGCGATGATATGCAATACATTTGGATGGAATTTTCAGGAAGTCTTAGAAGAAAACATAAAGAAGCTTGAGGGAAGGTATCCTCAAGGATTTACGGAGAAAGATGCTCAAAGAAAAGGCACAATGATTAAATGGAGCGGTGCTGGAGAAGTAAAAAAGGTGGGCAAAGCAAAATGAAAAATAAATTAAATTTGTTCAGACTTTCATCTGAGGCCGAGGTTATTGGGAAGCGAGAAAGGTTGTTTATGCACAACGCCTTCACAATGGCCGAGCAGAGAGAAAGTCGCTCGAGGGATTATAAAAACCGCAGGTCTTTAAAATGAAAACTCATAGAAGAAAAAAATCGTCAAGAATGCACGGAAGAAAAATGGGAACTCATGGCAGAGGCTCGAGAAAAAAGGCGAAGAAATCCGGGCACAAGGGCGGAATTGGAATGGCTGGAACAGGAAAGAGAGCTGACCAGAAAAAAACTTTAATCCTTAATTTATACGGGCATGATTATTTCGGAAAGCAGGGAGTCACAAGCAGAAGAACTGAGAGAGATAAAAGAAAAAGAATTAATGTCGGAGAAATAAGTATCAACCCTGAAAAATACGGGAAAAAATCCAAAGAAGGCTGGGAGATAAATCTTGAAGAATACAAAATACTTGGCGACGGAGAAGTCAAGAATAAATTAATAATCAAAGCAAAAGAGGCCTCTGCTTCTGCAATAAGCAAGATTGAAAAGGCTGGGGGAGAAATAGTCCTCACAACTTCGCCAAAAATTCGTCAAAGTAAAGAGGCTTCTGTTTCTGCAGTAGAGAAGATTAAAAAATCTGGCGGAAAGATAAGTCTGCAAAAAGTCAGAGAGGAAGCTGGAAGTAAATAAAGAAAACCCATGGATTTCAGAAAAATCTTTAACTTCATTCCTGAAGTTAGAAAACCGGAAGAGAAAAAACTTAGTTTTAATATAAAATTAAAGTGGACTCTAATAGTTCTTGGAGCTTTTTTCGTTCTGGCAAACATACCTCTCTTTGGACTTTCTAATAATGCCCTCCAGAGATTTGAGTATCTGGCCATAATTCTTGGAACGGATTTTGGAAGCATAATCTCCCTGGGAATCGGACCGATAGTTATGGCGTCGATTATATTGCAGTTATTAACCGGCTCTGGAATAGTGAATATAGACACAACAACGCCTGAAGGAAAGAAATTCTTCTCCGGGGTGCAGAATATTCTGGTATTCTTCTTCATAATTTTTGAAGCATTTGTTTATGTGATGATGCAGGGGCTGCAGGCATTGCCAGGCTATACCGGAATTGTAATCTTCCAGCTGATTCTTGGAGGCCTGGCAATATTCTACATGGATCAATTAACCCATAAGTGGGGCTTTGGCTCAGGAGTTTCATTATTCATCGCTGCCGGGGTTGCGTGGAGATTGATTGCAAGCGGATTCCAATTCATTGACCAGCAGGGAAGAAACTGCCTGCTTAATTTCAAAGATACTCCCTGCGCTGGAAAAGTCTTTGTGATAATGCAGTCCATAATAAATAAGTATCCGACAGAGCTGTTGGCGGCATTGGCTGCAATAATCGCAACAATAATTATTTTCCTAATTGTTGTCTGGGCTCAATCCCTGAAAGTTGAGATTCCGTTGTCTTTCGGAAGAATAAGGGGATATAGTCTTAAGTGGCCATTGTCATTTTTCTATGCGTCAGTTATTCCAGTTATATTAACTGCCGCGTTAGTTGCAAACTTTCAATTATTCGGAGGATTATTCCAAAATGCGGCTGAAGCGTGCGCTGCTGGAACTTGTTCTGGAATGGCAAGCTTTGCATCGCATTTCAGCTTCCTAGGAACGTTTGTAAATGGACAGCCAGTATCTGGCCTGGCTTTCTGGGTCGGATCCACAAATTTAGTTGAATTATTTATCAGGGGCGGATTCCTGCCGAGATTCTTAATACAGGGAATAACGCATATTTTATTTTTTGTGGTTTTTTCAATGGTGTTCTCCATATTTTGGGTAAAAACATCTGGAATGGATGCAAAATCACAAGCGCATAGAATCTCCTCTTCTGGTTTGCAGGTTGCCGGCTTTAGGCAAGATGAAAGAATTCTCGAGAGCATATTATCAAGATATATAATGCCTTTAACTGTTATGGGCGGAGCTGCAATAGGTTTGCTGGCGGCGATTACTGATTTATTGGGGGCGCTCGTCGGAGGAACCTCAATTCTTCTTGTAATTATGATTATGTTCCAGTTCTACCAGAATATTGCGCAGCAGCATTCAATGGATATGAACCCTGCATTTAGAAAAGTGATGGGAACTGGGTAATAACTTAGCTTCTGAACCATTCAATTATAGAATCTCTGTTTTTCAACAAACCTTTGTACATTAGTTGATCTTCCGTCATAGAATCAATAAATGAAGCGAGGGTTTCTTTATTTTCTTTGGAAAAAGTTGCACAATCGTGAACATATAGTCTTATAGTAAACAAGGAAGCATTTGCATCATGGATTGGAGAAGTTGTTTGCCTTTCAATACGCAAAAATAATTTTGGATTTTCTGGATTGAATTCAACAAAAGAGTCTGGAGGGTTTTTAGATGAATGATGATTAAGTTTTTCATCGTTTGAAAGTCCAAACACAAATCTAACAAAGGGTCCTTTTCTTGATATAACTTCAGCGATATACTGGCCAGTTTTTAGATTCATTCCTTGAACAGGCATATGAATACTCGAAAAATCTTTCCCAATTTTTTCTTCAAGAGCCCAGCTGCTTGGAAAACAAATATGACCTACAGATAAATAGTTGGAAGATTCTTCTAATTGCATAACTGCTAGGTCTTCCTGGAACTGGCATGCAAGAGCATCCAATGGAGATGCGTATTTAGGATGGATTGTACTGTTTGGACTTTCAAAATTCATGTTTTCATCAAAGTAAATTGTTTCCTTGTTTATATTATTTCTGAATCTAAGACGGCCTCTTATTTGTTTGATTTCAAAAATTGAGGGATACTCTTTAGAAATGGTATTAACAATTTGCTCAATCAAAGATTTTTTTGTTTTAGATTTAAATGAAAATTCCCTGGAATATGCTGAAAGATGTTGTTCCCTGCATTTTAGTTTTTCTTTTATATAACTCCTATAATTAGAATCTATTTGGAAAATTCGACAATCCAAATTTCCATTGCCGAAGTCAGTTCCAAGATTATGGAAGCCAAGCTTTACTGAATAATTTGGAATCAAAGCTGGAAGGTAGTTTGCAGGAGGTAAATCTTCTGGAGGAATCATCTTAGGCTCAATATTGAGGGCTTTATAATATTTTTCCTATAACTCAAACTTTAAAAACAACTTTTCTCTTTAGTTTACATGGACGACAAAAAAGGAAGCTTCAAGCCGATATTTATCGTGCTGCTTGCATCATTGCTAATCGCAGTGTTATGGAATAGTGTTCCTGCAATAAAAAATAGCGTTCACATTATCCTTGATCCAAGCGCTGGAGCATTGCTTAATTGGAATCTGACATGGGGGATGCTTATCCTTGTCCTTATAATTACAATAATAACAACAATAATCCAGAAATATGCGACTGATCAGAAGAACCTTCGTGAGTTGAAAAAAGAGCAGAAGCTTTTGCAGGAAGAAATGAAAAAATACAAAGATGATCCTGCAAAATTGATGGAACTTCAAAAAAAGAGTTTTGCATTCATTCCTCAAACTATGAAGCTAAGCATGAGGGGGGCGGCATTTACAGGTATTCCCCTTATTTTATTTTTCAGGTGGTTTATTGATATATTTACTGTGTTGGGGAGCCCTAAATTCTTTGGGTTCTTCAGCTGGTTTTGGTTTTACCTTATCTTTACTTTAGTTTTCAGCAGCATTTTAAGAAAGATTTTTAAGGTTGTGTGATAGCTAAAAATTTATTGTTTATGTTGAAATAGTTTCCTATTCAAAATTCTCTTTTTCCATAAGTCTAACAATGTCTTCAGTTTTGTAGACCTTAATCTTATCTTGTTTTTGAAAATGAGTGTCATCACTCCAAATTCCATCGTTCTCTACTGACAAGGCTAAAGCAATGTAATTAACATCTCCAATATCAATATGGCTAATAATATCACGAGCTTGCTCTAATTTTGGCTTATACTCTCGTTGATTTACAATTGTTATTTTTTCTAAAATGAAACCGAGCAGTGTTTCAAAATCTTTATCCGATAATTCTGATTTTTGGATAAATTCTTCCTTGTATTTTTCTATAGATTCCAATAATGTGTCTGGAGAATAAAACGTAAATGGAGAAATAGTTAATAGCTCTCTTGATTTACTGTTCCGTATTAAAGCAGATATAACAACATTGGCATCTACAATAAGGATCATTTTAACCCTTAATCAAATCATGACGTCTGGCCATTTCCCTCTTTATTTTTTTAGCTAACTCTTCTGCATCTTTTTTAGTTAATTTGCTTTTTTGCGCAATAGCCTCCACCATTTCTATTCTCTTTAGATACTCTTCCAGTGCCATCCTTGTTACAGCACTCCAATTAACTTCTTTATGATTTTGGAGCCTCTCCTTCAAAGCGTCAGGTATCGCTAATGTTATGTTAACCATGTGTATTTATGTGAATACACCTATTTAAAGTTTTCTATTATAAACAGCATTTTTAGGAAAATTTTTAAGGTGGTTTAGTGTTAAGTAAACCTTAATACTTAACATACAGGTCTGCAGGATAAGCTTTAATTCCAAGATTCTTTCTCTTCTCATTGAACCAATTAATCCAACTTTCT
>JACOYJ010000017.1 GCA_016181885.1 Candidatus Pacearchaeota archaeon
GAAAAATTCAAGAAATATATTAATAAAGAAAAAATTTCAATCTTTACTAAAGCTTATCACTTTCATAGAGCATATATCCTTAATAAAAAAGTTGATGAATCAGAGCCAGAGATTTTCGGTGGAAACAAAACAGAAAAATATGATGAAAAAGATTTGAAAATTTTAAAACTTCTAGCAAAAAATGCAAGAATTCCAATAATAGAGATATCTCAAAGGTTAAAAATTCCCACAAAAACAGTTGACTTTAGAATTAAACAACTAGAAAAAAAGAAGATAATCCAAGGTTACAGATTTGTTTTTGATTTTAATCTTTTTGGATATGAATACTATAAAGTAGATTTAAATCTAAAAGATATTTCTATAATAGAAAAACTTAAACAATTTGCACGAACTCATCCGAACATTTTGTATATTGACCAAACAATAGGTGGAAGTGACTTTGAATTTGACCTGGAAGTGAAAAATAAAGAACACTTTTTAGAAATAATTAATGAATTAAGAAAAGAATTTCCTGAGATAAGAGAAATAAGTTATTTCAATTTGAGAACCTACAATAAACTACTTTATTTTCCAGCAGGTTAAAGCTTCAAAAGAAGAAAATTAGTTAACAGATACAGAAAATTCTTTGAATTTATGTGGGATAATTGTGGGAAATAACGAAACATTTAAATAAGGAATATTACTTATTTTACTTAGGAGGCAAAAAAGGAAAAATGACAAATATGACCCTTGCAATCTCAGAAGACCTGCATAAAATAATGAGAAAACACAAGCATATAAAGTGGAGCGAAGTAGCAAGACAGGCAATACAAGATCAAGCAAGAAAATTGGATCTTATGGACAAACTTCTATCTAAAAGCGAATTGACTGAAGAAGATGCAGAAAGAATAGGGCAGAAAATAAAGCACGGGATTGCTAAAAGACATGGGTTAATCAAATGAAGGTTATAATTGATACCAATAAGATAATTTCTTCATTAATAAGAGAAGGAATTTCTCGTAAGATACTTTTTAATAAGAGTTTTGAATTTTTTACTCCAGAACATTCTATTTCGGAAATTCAAGAACATAAATTGGAAATTATCGAGAAAACACACCTTAATGATGACGAATTCGAAATTTTACTTTCCTTAATCTTTGAGAGGATAGGCATTATTTCAGAAGATGAATATAAACCATTTTTTGAAAAATCGAAGAAATTGATTTCTGATCCTGATGATGTGCCATTTATTGCAGCTTCTCTAGCCATAAAAGCAGAGGGTATTTGGAGTGATGATTATCATTTTCTCGAGCAGAACGAGTTAAAAATTTTAAAAACTAAAGAAATGGTGGGTTTGATGGGCAACTTTGAGGAATTATAAATTACAAATTCTTCGTCATCCAGTTAGGCATTCCAAGAACTAAACCAAGGGCCTTTAAATTATAAATATCCTTAGATATTGGAATAAAAGTCATTTTAACTTTGTATTTTTTGCATAATTCTATATTTTGCCTTATTCTTGTCAAGATTTCTATTTTTTCTTTGCCTTTTCCACTGCTATTTACTAATTCATCCAAATTTATTGCAATAACAACACTTTTTTTTGAGGCTTCTCTTGCCATTACGGAATCAAAGCCCGAATTTCTCTGTTTTTGCCAGTCTTTTCTATTTTTTAGATTTATTAGGAGAATGTCTATTTTCTCCTTTTCTAATACTTTTCTATTTAGTTCATCATCATTGCTAGAAAAAATTACTGGCTTGTCGGCTTTTTTTATTGCTACACGAGCTTTTTCAAAGGTTGATGCTTGGATGATTTGCATGATTTAAGGAAGAAAGAAGATTTTATAAAGAATACTACTTCAAGCCTTCAGGCAAATATGTGAATTTATACTCTTTTGTGTACTGCATAAATTCATAGTCTTTTATTATTTTTCCATACTTTTCCCTGATTTCCCTTATGCAATTATAGAATTCTTGATTGTTCCTTACTTGGAATTCTGTTTCAATGTCTGCTCCACCGACAAGCTCTGTCATGTGGATTGTGTTTGGATGAGCATGAATGTAGTTGATTATTTCTTTTTTTCTGTCAGAATTTGTATTATATAATTTTAGATGAAGCTTGAAATATTCATAGCCTAGTTTAGAAACATCTAAGAAAGGCCTAAATCCGATGATGATTTTTTTGGCAATTAGTTTTTTTATTCTGTGCCTCACAACCATTTCGGTAGTGCCTGATTTTTCTGCTATTTTAACAACATTCATCCTCGCATTCTTTAAAAGAACATCCAATATTTTATAGTCTATTTTGTCTATTTTTTCCACTTTGTAATCTTCTTCTTTATCGAAGCCCATTAACTCTGGCTTGGTTATTTTTTTGCTTCTATTTAATAGATAGTCTCTATGATAATTCCATTCTATTGTCACTATAGACACTTCATGCTTTTCAACATAATTGCTATATTTCGACAGGAATTCATTTATTATATCCCTATATTCATAAATATTCTTGGCAAAAACCCCTGTGTTTAAATCCCATTTGCCTTCAACTCTCGTTATCCAGCTGGCTTTTTTTATCAGCCATGCAATTATTTCCTCTTCTTTTTTAATGTTTAAATTTTTAAATTTAAAGAAAGTCCTGTACCAATCATAACCAAGCTTCATACTATTAATCAGCGTCATAAAGTAATTTATGTAACCGCCATCGATAAGTTTATTTATTCTATATCTTACAGAATCCCTTGACAACCCAACTTTTCTTGCTATTTGGCTATCGGTCTGCCTTGCATTAACGTCAAGTTCGTATAATATCTTCTTGTCCTTTAGGTTCAATTCTTCCATATTCCATAAATATTATAAATACTATTTAAATTTTACTATTTTTATGTAAAAAAATAACAAAAGGTTCTTATATATGATTATATTACTACTATCAAGTAAATAAACAGAAAATGACAAAAACAAACAAACCGAATCTGGATGAACGCTTAAAGTTAATAGATACCTCAGAAGAATTGCCTAGGCAAGCCATAAGTATGCGTGCAAGCATCTTGGAAATTTTAAGTTGTAAAAGAGTTCAAACGAGTGTTTCTGATGGTGCAATGAGATTATTATCTATCTTCCCTGTTAAAGAAAAAGGCTTTAGAGAAATAATAAGAATTCCTGTGGCTTTAGATTATCATTTACTTCTTGCTTACACCATAGAAGACAATTTTAGCACAGATCTATCTCTTTTTATAGCTGGTGAGCATGACTATCAATGGAAATTGGTCGGAGGAGAATCACCATACAACCAAGAAAACTTCTTCAAAGGAGGGTTTTCTCGACCCAGAGGTTCAGTTGCAGGTTATTTTGGAAATGGCTGTGATGAGTTTATTGGGAAGGTCCGATTAATAGACCTGAATGAGCCCATAGAAAGGCCAACAATAGATTTTTTAAAGAGAATTTCTGGAATACCTGTTGGTGGCTATTTTTGGAGTCTAAGAAATAAAAAGTCAGTGAAATTAACGCCTAAAAGGTTAGAGGGATCTGTTCTAAGAGAGCATAAAAATTATTGTGCTAGAAAATAATTCACCCAAAAATAACAGTCCCTTTACCTTTTCTTGGGTTTCATGGTTTTTTGTAGATTTTATCATGGTGGTCAAAGTTTTCAAACGAAATAATTTTATTTGTTTTATCATACTTGAAGACTAAAACTTTTTCTCCAATATGGACTCTCTTTAGATGTTGCATCGGCTTTCTTAAGTTTTTGTAATGCTCAATATTTCCAGAATTACATATCTCGTTTATTTTTTTAAGCATTCTCTCATAGGTTTCTGTATCTTTTTTATATAACTTTTTTAGAATTTCTTTTAATTTTTCTGAATAATTGTAGGGTAGCATTTACCCCTCTATTTGCTTTCTTAAATCTTTAATGCCTTTAAATTCAAAGTGTTTTCCTTTTTCTATCCTTTTCATTTCTTGAACAAACTCTGGTCTTAACTCGGGCTCTAATATTTCTGCTCCAGCTTCTAGGACTATTTTTGCTATTGCTTCGCTTTTTGTTTTTAGATTATACCTTGCTTTCACTATGTTTAATATATGGTTTGCTTCTTTTGGAATTTCTATCATTGCTTGAACCATTTTATATACTCCCTATATATTTAACATATATATGGTGTATATAAAGTTTTCTGTCCCTATTTTTAGCGTTTTTATCCACTGATGATTGTTCCCTTAAACTTTTTGTCTTTAAGAAGATTATCCAGCTGTTTCATGTCTTGCCCCAGAATATATGTATTTATCTTTTTTTCCATTATAATCTTTGATGCGCTTTGGTCTAAAACAAAGTGCTGTCCTGGATGGAATTTCTTTTTGTTTGCCATTTTATAAAAACCCTTCCAAGAAATTTCGGGAATGAATTTTGCGTCTTTATGTTCTAGAGGATTTTTATCGTGCAATCCAGAAACATTTGTTAAGTTTATGAACGGAGAATTAAAATAAAAAGCAAGTTTTGCGGAAGTTCCATCCGAAGTTTCATCTTTAGCATATCTTAATGCCCCGCAAAATACAATTTCATTTTTGTTAAGCAAAGAAGCAACATGCTTCATGTCATGAGGAATTCCTTCATTTGCATCTTTGCCGAAAAAATAAGTCATGAATCGCGCGTTCATTCTCGTAGTCGCAATTCCCATCATTCCCTGAAAATATTCTGATTTTCCAGCTTTCTTTAATCCTTGGATATATTTTCTTGCAGTGCTTCCCCCGCCGCAGACAACAACAAATTTGTAATTCTTGGAGTTTTTTTGCAAAACTTGCCTGAATTTTTTTAGGAAGCTTGTATTAATTTCATTTGGGATTATGAGGCTTCCTCCGAGACTTAAGACAATCACCCTTTTTTGCATATTTAAGCTAAGGGAGCTGGGTTTTTATTTATTATGTTTAATGGATTAATGCAAATTGACTGGGATATACTTTGTTTAGCTAAATTGATTTGCTTAGTATTGGACTATGTCACAACTCGCAACCTCGCTCGGTTATTAATTATAAACTACTTCTTCGCGAAGTTGCTCGGCTTCGCTAAGGCAAAAAACAAATTAATTGGAAAAAAGTTTTTTGGGGGGATGGAGTAGATAAGCTGAGCAAAACTAGTCCGAGATTAATCAAAAAACAATTCATTTCACAGTAAACAACTTATCGTCTAAAAAGAACCCTCCAGCTTTTTTGAATCTCATCTAAATTTTAATGACCTCTCCATTATTGTTTAGTCTTATTAAAGGTCTAATTGTAACTGTTCTATCATTTTTTCTAATTTTACTTATTAAATTAACTTTGGATAACATGCTGGTATATTCTACAGTTATACTATAATTTAAATTTAATATTTTACTTATTTCGGTTACATTTCTTTCTTTTTGAGAACATAGCTCAATAATTTTTATTCTTTTTTCGTTAGCCAGTGCAGAGAACATCGTTTTGAGTTTTACAATGTCTAATTTAGTCATATTGGTAATATTGACAATACATTTAAATAGCATGATTGTCATATTTGACAATATTGATAATTTTGGAATTGTCTTTTGAAGGGCACCCAAAGGTAATTGAGATGGAGAATCAATTAATTGATGACAAGCGAGGGAGGAAAGTTTGGGTCAGGGGGCACTATCGAGATATTGGTGGGGGTCCATGTTCGTGCATATATGGAACTATTAGTCTATCTCTCTTAATCCTTATAACTTTATTATGAATTCATTAAGATTCATTTGTCATCAAAAGCCAGAAAGATGTTTTAGGATAAATCGGAAGCCAATGCCCCTATGTTCGAGATGTTTTGGCTGTTATCTTGGCTTGTTTATTGGCATTTTATTCTTCTTATTCTTTAATATTTATTTAAATAAGTTTGTTAGCTTATCGATATTTTTATTTTTTAATCTTCCTTTGATAATAGATTGGATTACTCAGTTTTTTGGATTTAGAAAAAGTTATAATTTGCTTAGGTTTATTACTGGTTTTATTGGTGGAATTGGAATGAGTACCGCTCTTGTTTATCTTGTCAGTAAAATTTTTTAATTTACTTCATCGAAACAACCCATCATCTTTTCTCAAGCGCATTCAAGACTCTTTTTTTTATAAGCTTTGGATAGATTTTTAGATAGCTTTTTAGTTTGTTTTTATTCATTCTTTTTCTGAATTCTATCAATGATTCTTTGTCGATATTCTGCCTAAAATAAACCATGTCAATAAATGTCTTCTCTATGTCAGAAACAGGAAAAAAGAACCCCCCATCTTCTTTATATTCAAAACCAAAGAAATATTTCTTATTTATTCTCCTAATCAAAACATTCAATCCTAAAATTTTCCTAATTCCAGGTCTAACATTCCTTATTGTTACTATAACCGGGATTGTTTCCTGTTCCCATAAGTTCTGAATACTCAAGGCATCTTGTAAGCCAAAATATGCCGGTTTAAAACAAAAAACACTTAAAACAATATTATCGTGTTTTGTGTAATATCCTTTTGCCAATCTTTTTATTTTTTTATTAGATATCTGGTTCCTAATGAACTGCTTTGTATATTGCCTAATATTTTTTTTATTTTTAATTATATTTTTAATAGAGTTAAAACTCACTACAGGGCTTTTATTAAAGAGATCTTCAATTCTTGCTTGATGCTTTTTTTTACCCATTTATGTCATCTCCCTGTTGATGTACCTTAATATTTCTTCAATATTTGGGGTAAGTCCAGATATAATTAATAGTTTCAATTCTTCTTTATCAACAGGATTTTTAAAATCTTTTAGGAATTTTTTTAGCTCACTATTAATTTCTCTTTTATCTTTTACATGCCTTAACAAAAAAAAGATATCATATAGGTCTCTTACTCTAAGCCTTTTTAAATAAGCATTTATCTTTTCTTTAATCAGCTCTTCAGGAAGCAAGGTATGGATAGTAATTAAATTACCTTCAACTGTTTCATAGTCTTTTAATTCGCCTTTTACTAACTTGAATAATGCCTCAAATCTTATTATAATATTTTCAAATCTTAAACTTGAATACAGGCTATTTTTCCCTATTTTTTTCTTTTCTAGAATAAATCTCCTTTTCTTTAAATTTTCAAAAAAATTATTAATCTTATTGATTTCTTTTGGAATATAAACATCAACATCCTCTGAAAACCTGTTTCCATTATAGCAGCGCCATATAGCAGTTCCCCCATGCAAAACAATTTTATTAAAGGTTTTTTCCATTTCTTCAACAATTATATCCTGAGCCCTAGCTATCTTTTTTTGAGATTCTTTTTTCAACATCAATATTATTGGTATTTTTACCATTTTTAACAATTAACTAAAGTTACTAATATATATAACTTTTGTTTATTTATAAATTTTGCGTTTTATCTTGGTTTTTCGTAATCTTTGATAGACCTTCTACTTCACAGTAAAAAGTTTATCGTCCTTGACATCAAAAACATCCAGTCTAACTCCAGAATCAAGCCAGCCGTGAGCATAATTTAAAGCAGCGAAGGCATTTACAAAATCTTTCTTGCTTTCAAAATGCTTTGCGTCTGAGAGATAGTTTGAAACCATTTCAATAATCTTTTTGGCTTCTTTTTCTTTGCCTTTTATTATTGAGCCTTTGGCTGTTTCTAATGCTGTGCTTGTGAGCTTAAAGTATTTTTCAAGTTTGACTTTTGTTATTTTATCTTCCATATATTTAACATCACAATAATAATTATAAAGGTTTTTATTTAAGATGGTATATGACTAAAAAGCTTACTTTTGATGAGATGTATGGATTAGCTAAAAAAGTAGATTTGTGGCGTTCGTGCATATTATAAAGGAGTTCTATTGGGGAATGAAGAAGATAAAAATAATAAACTAAAGAGATTACGCCCTCAAATATATAAAAAATTGAGTTCACAAGATAACCATGCGGTCTGTTCAATTAGAAATGAAGGCAGAAGTCTGGCGCGGAAGTTAATTCAATAATATTACATAAAAATCTTTTTAAATGTTTAAGAGATATGCAAATATGGTTAAATTTTTAGACAGCCCCTTTTTTATATTACCGATGGTTTTTTTTGGAACCATTGGGGCTTTTCGCGGCTTGCTATATTTAGAAAATAAGCTTAAGGACGATGGAGTGGTTTATTTAAACAGAACGAATCCGCCGTCCGCGCTTTTTGGAGTTTCTGAAAGAGAGGGGATGACTCTCGACAGCGCAATGAACAGATTATACTCAAAATCAATAAATCAAACTTTTCTAACATCTAAACTTAATGGTGGAATTTACAGAATTTTTTCGACTTCTGCAGACTCTTCTGAACAATACAAATCGAAGATTCTTTGGGAAATTGCCAATTCCTCGAATTTAATTGTTGATACCCTAAAATAAAATTTCAATTCTAATATATTCGCATCAGCCTGCGGCATGATGCTCCGAAACGGAAAAAAGATTAATGTAAAAAAGGTTTTAGAGCAAGATTAATATTGATGGGCTAATCAAAGAGAATTTAAGATAATTAGAGCGGGTGGATAATTAATAAATAAATGCCTTAATATCTTCTAAATATTTGCTGGGGTTGCTGCCGCATCTTTTTTATTATAAATCTTGAGCCTATAACATCAGAAACAACTGCTGAAAGAATAAGCTTTCCAACAGCAATCTTTAAAATTCCATCATGCAGGGGTATTCGGGAAGCTTCAGAAAATTTTTGCAGGACCTGGTTTATATCTTCTTTAGTTAAAATAGTTTTTGTGGATTGTACTCCTTTAGAAGTTTTAATCGTAACTGGATCATCGGGGCCGCTCGTTTCTATTGAGGATACAGATGGGTCGTTGACAAACAAATTTAATTTCCCAAGATCAATAATTGCAGAACTCGGAGCAGGAGCCACATATCTTACTGGCGGAGGCAGGGGATGCTCTGGAATTGTTATAGGGCCTCTTCTTGATGGAATGGAAATAGCGGGTTTTACTTTTAGAAGAGGCTGCATCATAGAAGGCGCTTTAGTTATTTTATCCAACTCTCGCACTATTGGGTTTTTTGGAATAACTAATGGAGGTTTTGGCTTAATAACAAGATATCTTCTAGGCTCGCCAACTCTTCTGTTTCGATCCTGATACATAATGCTCGGCATAAGATCAGGATATTTTTCTTTAAACTCCTTAGCCCTTTTATCCTTGGGAGGCTCCTCTTTTTTAATTACTCTTTGGAGTTCAAAGAATTCTTCCACCTTAGAGTGCCTAATCAACTCTTTGGTAAACATAAGTAAAAATAATGTCCTGAAAGTCTGAGAGGTGCCTGCTAGTTTTTCACGCTGATAATTAAATGTCGCCTCTTTTTCGGGCATATTAATCTCTCCTTCCAGCTAAGGGATAATTATTATACCCATAATATCCAAAAATAGCTTTTAAACTTTTATTAGTTAATTCTTCATCTTTTTCTTCTCTGGTTTTTGGCTCTTTAACCCAGAGATTATATCTTCCAAAAACAAAATTTCTAACCTGGCTTATTTCTAATTCTACGCTCTTTACCATTTTTATTAAGAACAAATTATCTATTTAAATTTAATCTGTAGGTGAATCGAACCTTGGAACATCAAAATCCTCTGTTTCTTCTATAAATTCTTCCTCTTCCGGCTGGGCTTCAATTGTTTTAGGCTGTATTGGAGATTGTTTTCTTGGAATTTCAGGAAGCTCTTTTCGTTGCTGCGGTCTTGGAATTTCCATAAACTCCTGCCTTCTTGGAGAAATCATCTGCGTTTGTGTCGGCATTTGTTGCATTGACGGTTGCATTTGAGACTGAACTTGCATAACTGGCTGGGCTGGAGGAAGCGCCGGCATCATGGCTTCCCTTGGAACCCTCTCATGCAATAAAGAAATTCCCCTAGCCAAAGTTTTATTTTGATCCTGTAAAGTCTCAAGCTTCGAGAGTATTTCTTTGTTATCTTTTTCAACATCGAAGTCTTTCTCAGCAAGAGCTTTTGCAGAAACCTCAAATAAATCAAGCAACTTTGTCATTTTTATGGAAACTTCTTCAAGTTTTAAAGAGAGGTTTGTAAGAACTCTTTGAAGGGAGACAAAATTCTCAAGAAGCATTTGCGAAGTATTCAATGGAATTGTCTCTAAAGAATGCGGGTGGCTTGCATGATGCGCAATATGTGTCTTATGATGAACTACATGATGTTTTGGAGAACTTTTCTTGGTCATTTTCCCTCTTTTCTATGGTTTATTTACGATTGAGAGATTTATAAAACTTTTTAGTTTGTTAAGTCAAGTTCATAACTCAACATTCCATGGTTTAATTCCTTCAATAATCTGTAAATAATAAATATATATAATTAGCTGCTCATTTCATTCGCAGGTAATTAGCTGCTCATTTCATTCGCAGGTTTGCGATAATTATTAATAATAAAATACACGACGATAGGAGTGAGTAATTTTCTATGTTAAGATTGCTGGTTTACTTTACATAGTTGTCTACTTATTTTAAATATACTGAACAATACAAAACCATTTAAATATTGGTCTTCTAAATTAGTTATGTTGGATTTAGCCTCTCAACTTAAAGTACCAATTACCGAGAAAGATAGAAAAGATGCTTGGAAAGAGCTTACAAATTCTGATTCAGGAAATCCTAAATTTAAGGTTGTGTTTTTTGATTTGGGGCTGGACGATGCAACAAATGTAAGGGTTTATGATTTTTTAGCCAGTTTTATGCATGAGTCCAGGATTATTGTTGTGGGCGGCGCACAGGGATTGGAAAAATATATTCCAATGCCGAGAATTCATGATTACACTGGAGTTGATGAGCGAACCATCTCCTACGGAAGAAGACTTCATGGAGAGGAATGTGTTAAAAGGGCTTTTTCTTCTTTAGCTGCTAATCAGATTTATAGAACTGGACAGTCAAAGAAATATGATCGCTAAAAATTCTATCTTGACAAACGTCCCCTAAAATAAGATATCCTTCTGCATCTTGAGGGATCGGTCCTATTGTTGGAAGTCCTTCATTAAAGAATCTCAGTTCCTGTATTTCTCCAAATGGTTTCATATTCATTTTCTCCCCCGTTTCCACGCTTATTAAATTTCCTTCTTTAATAGTTAATGAAGTTAGATCGAGTAAATCTATCTCTAACCCTTTATTCAAAGCATCTTCTTTAGTCATCCACGTCATTTCCAAGATAAATTTTCCAAATTTATAAAGTCATTTAATTTCATTCACTTAGATACCTCTTCAACTTCCCCTTCATTTTTGAACTCAGGTTCTTCGTCGAAAGATTCTTCCGGGTGTTCATTCAAATATTCTTTTTTCTCTTTCTCTATTATTTCAATGTCTTTTTCTATCCTCTTTTCTTCTTCCCCATTTTGAACAGCAGTAATCTTTGGTTTTGATTCTTTTTTATTTTCTTTTTCTAAAGGCTGGTATTTTCTTGGTTCCTCGTCTGTCCCAACCACCATAGTCTTTTCAAGCTCTGCAATATAATCAGTCAGTTCTGCTGCCTTGTCCGCATTAACAGTTATGCTGTCGATCCCTCTTTCAACCAAGAACTTAACCATCTCCTTCCTGCTTCCAGCCTGCCCGCATATGCTTGTTTCAATATTATTTCTTTTGCAGACTCTTATGACAAATTCAAGTTCGTAGAGAATTGCAGGATTCATTTCATCATACAGATACTGAACTTTTTCGTTGCCCCTGTCTATTGCAAGAAGATATTGCGTTAAGTCATTAGTTCCAAAAGAAATAAAATCCATTTTCTCCTCGCATAACTCTTTTATAATCTGGACTGCTGCCGGCGTTTCTATCATTACCCCAATTTGCGCAGAATCAAAACCTATTTGCTTTATGTATTTTTTAGTCTCCTTCAATTCATCGACGGATATAACTTGCGGAACTAAAACTCCTATTTTCTTTCCTTCATCAGCAACTCTCTTAAGCGCTTTTAATTCAGCTAAGAATATATCTGGATTCTTCAAGCTGTATCTTATTCCATGCAAGCCAAGCATAGGATTAGCTTCAATTTCCTTTGGCGCTCCATCCAAATCATGATACTCGTCGCTCCTTATGTCGGAGGTTCTAATCCACAATTCTTCGAAATGTTTCGCAATGCCTTTAATTCCTCTGAAAATTATCTCCTCGTAATCCTTTATTCTATTGTTTTTTAAGAAATATTCAGGATGTTTGCCGGATTCGGCAATTATCCCCTCAATTCTCGTAAGGCCAACTTTTTTCAATTTAGTTTTTGAAGCTCTATCAGCAGCGCTTGGCAAATCACAAATAATCTTAACTTTTGTTCTCGTTTCAACTTTTACTGGGAGAATTTCTTCCTGTATTGTCTCAGAAACTTTTCCTTTGTAAACCTTGCCGGCAAATCCATCAACAGTGATTAGCTCTCCATTTTTTAATTTCTCTGTCGCTTCCTGAGTTCCAACAACTGCTGGAATTCCCATCTCTCTTGAAACAATTGCAGCATGGCTCGTCAGCCCGCCTTCATCAGTCACTATTGCTGCTGATTTCTGCATTGCAACAACCATATCAGGATTAGTCATTTTAGTCACTAATACATCTCCTTTGCTTATTTTATGCAACTCCTCCAAGTCGTTGATTATATTTACTTTTCCAACGCCCACTCCAGGAGAGGCGGGTATTCCCGAAAGAATTATTTCTCCATTAAGTTCTTTATAACTTTCATATCTTTTTTCAAGAGTTGTTATGGGCCTTGTTTGTACAATAAAAACATCGCTTCCTTCAATGGCAAACTCTATGTCCTGCGGCTTTCCATAATGCTCTTCAAGCTTCAATGCCGTTTCTGCAAGTTTCTTTATCTCATAATCTTTCAGCACCTGAGACTTCGCTCTTGTTTCATTAAGCTTTATTATCTCCCTGCTCCCCGCAGAATCTCTGGTAATTGCAATTTTTTTATCTCCAATTTTTTTGCTGGTTATCTCTATGTTGGGAGAAAGAATATAAGTATCCGGGGTTATCGTTCCTGAGACTATGCCTTCGCCAAGACCCCAAACTGCTTCGACAAGAACGTGGTCTTTTTTGCAAGAAGGATCTTTAGAAAAAATGACTCCTGATTTATCGCTATCTACCATTTTCTGGACAACAACCGCAAGACTTGCCTGCTCATATTTAAAGCCTTGTTTATGCCTATAATATGCTGCTCTTGATGTGAATAAAGAGGCAAAGCATTTTTTTATATTTCTTATCAAATCTGTATTGCCTTTAACGTTAACAAATGAATCCTGCTGTCCCGCAAAACTCGCCTCAGCCAAATCTTCTGTCGTGGCAGAACTTCTAACAGCCACAAAAATAGGCTCGTTCATTCCTCTCAATAACTCATGGGCAACTTTTGAATCCAGATCTTCCTTATCAGATCCAAGTATGCTGTAAGCGTCGACAATTTCATCCTCCATTTCCTTGGGGAGCTTGGAATTTGTAATCATCTCTCTTATTTTCTTAGTAGTTTCATCCAAGTGCTTGGTATCTTCATAATTCAATCCTGATAAGAGCGCCTTAATCTTTATGTCCAAATTAGCTTCGCGTATAAAATAATCGTAAGCTTGCGCTGTCACAACAAATCCCGGCGGCACGGGAATTTTCAAATTGTAAATTTCTGCAAGATTTGCCCCCTTTCCCCCCGCAACTGCCCCAGAATTCTTATCGAGCTCAGAAAACCATTTTATAAACTCTGCTTTTCCTCTTTTCTCTTTCATCTTAAAAACCTCCAGCGGGTTTTCATCCCGCATTCGAGCCAGCTTCTTCTCTTTGCCTCTGATAGAAGCTAACTTAAACATTAAAGCTCAAGAAACTTAATAAAGGTTTTTGTTGGAAAAACCTTTATCTGAAGATTAGTTTATGCATCTATTATTTGAATTTGTGGGACATTACCGAAGCCAGAACCAACGTCAAGGTTTAAAAAATCTTCAAGTTTGATTGTTTTGGTTTTACCATTATATACTGGTTGAGGAATTTGCTCTAAAATAAAAGACCTGCTTCTTTGGTTATATGACCTGACTACGTATTCATTTCCCTTACCATCGTAAATAACAGTTCCCTTTTCATGTATTCTCGGTAGTAAATATTCTAAAACTTTCATTTATTGGAAAAAGAAATAAAATTTATAAATGTTGCTATTAAAAAACAATTAGAGTCGTCTGAGGAATAACTTTATAAATTTACTTTTTATCATATTTCTATGCTGATAGTATGGATACTGGTTGCGTTAGCAGCCTTGCTTGTGATTATCTTCTTTAGTTATTACAACAGATTTGCTGTTCTTTCAAATAGGATTGATAATTCTTTAAGCCAAATTGATGTTCAGCTTAAAAGAAGAGCTGACTTAATTCCTAATTTGATTGAGAGCGTTAAAGGTTATATGAAGCATGAAAAGGCGGCTATTCAGGCGGTTACTGAGGCCAGAAAGGCTCTTGTTGCTGCTAAAGATGTTGCTAAAAGAGTTAGGGCTGATAATCAATTAGAATCTGCATTGAAAACAATATTTGCGCTTGCAGAAAACTATCCGGATTTAAAGGCTAATACTACTTTTGTTGAGTTGCAGAAAGAACTTACTGCAACCGAAGACAGGGTTGCTTATGCAAGACAGCATTACAACGACTCAATATTGAGCTACAATAATCTATGCACAACTTTCCCTGGAAGATTCTTTGCTGGGATGTATGGGAGAAAGGAAAAGGAATACATAAAGATTGAAGAAGCTGAACGGAAAGCTGTGAAAGTTAAGTTCGAATAGGTTTTCTAGTATATAAATTTATTTAAACTTGTTTCTTTTTTTTACATTTATGAATAATAAGAGTTTAGAAGATAGGATTAGGGATATTGTTTTAGATAAGTTAGAAAAATTTAATTTGGATTACGACTCAATTGACATTGATGTGCGTTATGATATCAAAACTGTTGGAGTCCAGGGAGATAGCAGGACATATGCGCACCCTGTTGAAATAGGTGTAAGAAAAAACAGAGAGATTGTATGGAATACTGATTTTATGAGAGAAATGAGCACAGAGATTACAAATCAAATAAAGGAAATTAATAGGGTTGTTTATACTATTCAATAGCTTTTTAGTGAATAAATCTTTATTAATCTATTTTTTATGTGTGTTTCAATGGCTTTTGATTTTAGATTTAGATATGTTGAAGATGTGAAAGATAGAGATAATCTGATAGATTTTTTGAGATTGCAGTCTTTGGGATATCCTTTGTATAATTCTTGGGTTGATAGAGTTGTGGCAGAACTTGAGTCTGGGTGGAAGAGTGCTGTTTTGGCTTATTCTAATGGAGTGGTTGTTGGCGATTTGGTTTTTCAGCCACATAAGCAGTTTCCAAAGTCTTTGTTAGAGTGGAAAAATGCAAGAGTTATTTCAGAGTTAAGAGGAAGGGGATTTGCATCTTTTATGGAAAGACAGTTAGAAGTTATTGCAGGATCTGGTGGATTTTCTGCGGTGATATGCGATACTAGAAGAGACCCAGAAATTGAGAGAATGCTTGTTTCAAGACGATATCAAAAATTGCTTGAAGTTTCTCTTTATGACAAAAATGAAGTTGATGTTATTTATGTAAAACCTCTTGTTGGATTAGATCATAATTTTTTTGTGTCTGTGAGTAATAGTGTGATTTCAAGATCTGCTTAGTTAAAATTAAAAACCCAACATTACTTAATTTTTAAGTTAGCTTCTATCAGAGGCAAAGAGAAGAAGCTGGCTCGAATGCGGGATGAAAACCCGCTGGAGGTTTTCAACATGGCAGATAGAATTGATTTTCGTGACCAAATTGCAAGCAACAAATGGAAAAGCTTATTTCTAATGTTTGGAGTTGCAATAATAATAGTCCTTCTTGGCTATGTAATCTCAATGGCTTTTGACCCAGGCTACACTTTTGTGATAATGATTATTGCAATAATCTTCTCTCTTTTATATACGTGGTTTAGCTATTATAATTCAGGAAAGATTGCCGTATGGAGTGTTGGAGCTAAAGAGGCGGAGAGAAGCAGGTATAGAGATTATTACAATGCAGTTGAGGGATTGACAATTGCTTCTGGATTGCCTATACCCAAACTTTATGTTATGCAATCCGCTCAAATAAACGCTTTTGCCTCTGGAAGGAACCCCAAAAATTCCGTGATTTGCGTTACAGAAGGCGCGCTGCAAAAATTAGATAGAAAAGAATTGGAGGGTGTTTTAGCGCATGAGCTCGGGCATGTTGCAAGTTATGATATAAGATTCATGACTCTTGTTACAGTAATGGTTGGAATGGTTGCGATTATTTCCGAAATTTTCTTGAGAAGCCTGTGGTTTAGAGGCGGGAATAGAGACAATAAAGGCAGCATGATTTTTTTGGCAATAGGAATTGTCCTTGCAATCGTTGCCCCAATTGTTGTCATACTTGTTCAGCTTGCAATATCCAGGAAAAGAGAATATACTGCTGACGCATCCGCTGTGAAATTTACAAGATATCCTCAAGGATTGATAGGCGCTTTAAAGAAAATCGGCCACGAAAACAGGGTTCCAGAAAAGCAAGTCAGCAAAGCTGTCGCGCCCTTGTTTATTTCAGCCCCGATTCATGAATGGATTTCAACGCATCCTCCTTTATCAGAGCTAAATTCTTTTAAATTAAGAAGATGTTTGTCATAAGTTACAATATGCTCTGATTTTGATTCAATAGCACATTCTAAAACCTTATTATCATCTATATCATCCTTTATAATATTAATTTTTTCTGTTGGTTCAACTAAATTAACAAAAGCCAAAATTTTTTCAAGAATTTTATTAGTTTCTTCTTGAATATAATTAAAGTCTCTTTGAAGTACTTCAACAAACTCGTCTAGAATTTCCTTAGTTGTGAAAATTTCAACATTTTTTTCTAATAATTTTATTAGTAACTTATGTGCAACACTATTGCCCCATTGTGTAGCCGAAATAAAAAAATTTGTATCGGCTGTAATTTTCATTTTCTTTAGATTGACCAAGTGTGGGCAGTTTTCTTTTTTCAGTTATTCTTTCGTTTTTCTTTTCTTCTTCTGTGTACTATTTCAGGCACGTCGCTTTCTTTTATACCTAATTTATCTGCTTTTTCTCTTCCTTCTTTAGCTATTTTTTCCAAGTCTTTAATCAAATCTTCTTTAGAAGGTGTTTCTATTTTCTTTAGAATTACAGAGTTCTTGCTACCAATAACAGCAAAAACACTTCCTTCATCTGCCTGCAATGCTTCTCTTATATTCTGTGGGATGACCACCTGCCCCTTTGATGACATTCTTATTGTTTCAACTACCATTTTTATTTAAGCTCCTTATCTTACTTTCTTACAATAAGAATACCTTACTTATAAACCTTTTGGTTTTCAAGGATTTACATTTTGAAAAAATAATAAAAAATTAAAAAAGGAAAAAGTTTTTAATTTTAATGGAGCTGAAGGAGAATCTGAAATGTTTAGAAAAATTCCCCCAGAAAAACAAAGAGAATACGTAAGACAATACTCTCAACTTATTTATTATGTTGGTGTTTCTCTTTCTGCAGATAATCCAAAAAATAAATAAATGTTTAAAAATGCCTATTAAATTAATCTTTTATGAGAAATATTAATTCGCTTGGTGCAGTTGTTCTTGGAGCAGGGCTTATTTTTGAGTGCTCCTCTATCAGACCTTTATCCGAAGAAACAATGGGAAGATACGCTTCTTCTACGATTTACGACGAGTCCAAGCCATTGACACAAGAAAGGGGTTATCGTGGAGAGGCGGTTGCAGATGGCGAAAGAACAGAGCATATGACTTTTTTAGTATCAAATTATGTTCCTGAAAAGTTGGGATATAAAGATTTTACATTGGGTGTTGCTCATACAAATTATTATAGGGGTTCGATGAGAAGCGGTTTCCTCAAAAAAGGTGGGGGAATTGCTCATTCTTCTGAAGAGCTGTACACTTCTTTAAGCAAAAACGATGATTCACGGGAATTGATTTTTATTGAATGGGCTTATTTTAAATCTAATCAAATTTTTGATGGCGTGCCGGAAAGAGTAAGTGTTGATGGGAAAACTACTTCATTGGATGATTTAAACCAATGCGATAGAAAAATCTATCTTAAGACTTATCACAAAATAATTAGATATGTTGCAGACTCGCTTTTTGCAGATACAATAAATAAAAGATAAAATGACACGCATAGCCAGAAATTACGATGAAGAAACAAATTTAATTCTTAAAGCAAGAGGGTTGACAGATATTCTAAGAGGTCTCTTTATCTTTGGTCTTGAAGACCCAGAAAATGCTGAGGCAATGAGAAAATTATGGGGGAGAAAGTCTTATCTTGAAATAAACAAAGATCATTATCGTGAAGCTTATCAAACGTAATTATAGATTATTTTTTCATTAACCCCTAAATTTATAAAACACTTTTTCTTTTAGATTATATGGGTTTTTTAAGAGGTGCTGAGCTTGTTATAGTCGGGGTTGTTTTTATTTTTGGGCTTATATTTGCCGGTTTGCTCTATACTATGAAGAGTTCTCTTGAGTATGAAAATTTAAAATCGGAAATTGGCGACGTTATTCTAGAGAATGTGGCAAGCAACACAGAGGTTGTTCAAAATGCCGATGAAGTCATGCCTTATCTTGAAAATTACTGCAAAACTCACAAATCATATGCAATAAGCTCTGATGACGCTGGTTTTGGAATTGACATATCGTGCGAGAGTGTTAAGAAAGGACAGCAAGCAACTGTCGAAGAAATGGTCAGCGAGAGCGTAGACCAATTTTATTACAAAGATTATGACTGCGGATTTGTTGACTGCCTGAATCAAGACCAGAAATTTTATTTAATTTCCGAGGACTTTAAAGAATATCTGACTAATAAATTTTATCTTGTCTCGCTAGTTCTTTTAGCGCTTTTTGGATTAATGATTTTACTGACGCAGCATAAAGCAAACGCTTTTCTTATTGCCGGGATTCTTGTAATTGTTGCAAGTCTGCCGTTCATGGCCTTGAAGTCTATACTTTTCTTTCTGCAGGATTATTTCTACGGAATAGCGAGAATTTTCTTTGCAAATTCATCTTCTGCATTTGTTGGAATGATTATTATCGGAATTATTCTTTTAATAGCCGGAGTGATATGGAAGCTTGTCAGCATTGGATTTAAGGTCTCTCATTTTTTCAGCAAGAACAGAGACGAAGAGGATAAAGAAGCTGTTTCAAAAAAAGAGATTAAGGATATTGTAAAGAAAGAAATCTCAAAAGAAAAGAGAGAAATTCGGCAGAGTAAGAAACCTGTCAGTTCCTCCAAGTCTAAAAAATAGGATATTGCCAGCTTAAGAGAGTATTTTTCATTTAATTTGGATTATTTAAAATTTATTTTTATTTACATGAAAGATTTATACTTCTCGCGTTCGCTTGCAACCCCACTTGATTATTAATTAAACTTTGCACTTGTGAAATAGCTTGACTCATCGTGGGTTTATCCAAATATTAATTAAATCCGTGAACGAAAGTGAACAACAACCTACAACATTTAAAATTTTAGCTATATCTTGATAACTTGACAGCATCAAAAATAGTTAAATATAAATATGAAAAGACTATTGAATTTTTATGGATAATAGGGTTAAAACCGGATTGGTTGCAGGACTCTCGGCAATCGCCATTGGATGCGGTTCTTTTAATGATAAATCCTCTTGCCCATCAATAGATTTTAATGTTACCCCTATAGTTGTTGACGGCAGGCAAACTTATAATGCGCTTTTTTCTGTGAGAGATGCAGACGGGGATTTGAAGCATTTTACCTTTGATCTTAATTCTTTTGAAGGAGATTATAACAGAAATCTTGTCTTTAGACCAGAGGACAGCCCAGAACATATCTCTACAGGGCCTTTTAAGGATATAAGAGTTAGCGAATCGGTTATAGAGTGTTATGGGGAAGGGATTTTTGGGAGATTGAAATCCGGAAAGTATGGCGTGGTGATCACTGCGCAGGATGGAAAAGGAAATTCTGCAACGCAGAATTATACCTTTGAAATTGGGAATTAGGCAGCCTTAGAAGTCTTATTAAAAAATTTTTGTGCTTATGGGTTGTTGTAAAGTAAACCAGCAATCTTGACATAAAAAATTACCCATTCTCATCGTCGTGCATTTTATTATTAACATTAATGGCAAATCTGCGAATGAAATGAGCAGGTAATTATTTTTATTGCAGATTATTGAAGGAATTAAAATATTGGCGCTGAGTTATGTTGACTTAACAGTTGTTATGGTTTAAAATAAGAGACATAAGT
>JACOYJ010000018.1 GCA_016181885.1 Candidatus Pacearchaeota archaeon
TTAATTGGTTCAATGAGAAGAGAAAGAATCTTGGAATTAAAGCTTATCCTGCAGACCTGTATGTTAAGTATTAAGGTTTACTTAACACTAAACCTCACAACTCTTCAATCCCCTTTTCATTAAATACTTTTGATGATAATCTTCGGCTTTCCAGAATTTCCCAGTTTTTATTATTTCAGTAACTATAGGGTCTCCAAAGACCCCGATTTTTGTCAGCTTTTCTTTTGATTTATCTGCTATTTTCTTTTGCTCTTCGCTATGATAGAAAATAACTGACCTATACTGGCTTCCAATGTCATATCCTTGCCTGTTTGGGGTTGTTGGATCATGAATCTTCCAAAATATCTCAAGAAGCTTTTCATAAGAAATAATTTTAGGGTCGTATTCTAATTGCAACACTTCAACGTGCCCCGTTCTATCTGTGCAAACATCTTTGTAAGACGGCTTCTTCATTTCTCCACCCATATAACCGGCTTCTGTTTTCGTAACTCCTTTAAGCGTTCTGAATGCCTCTTCAACATGCCAGAAGCATCCTGCTCCGAAGGTGGCAAGTTCAGTCTTACTTTTTTGAGTTTTCAACATTTTTTATTGTTTTCTTCAAATATTCTTTAAGATATTCATAAAGTCTTTCCCCTTCGCTTAATGGAAGCTCTCTTTTATGATCTTCACTACCTTTTTCATAAATATATCTGTCATACGATACCAAAGATCCGGATACCTTTTTTACTAGCTCCAAAAATTCGCTTTTATGATATGGCTTATTTTCTTTTAAGCAGTTGATCATATAAATTGTTCTTAACCTTAAAATCAAAGAATAGGCTATAATGTCACTTAACTTTCCATTTGGTTTCTTTTTTTTAATAGTGTCTATTGATTCTTTTATCAATTTTAGTCTGTCTTTTGTTGTTTCCAAATACCATTTAACGTTTCTTTTAGTGACTTTTATGTCTAAACAGCTCAAAAAATTACTGTTTAATAAAGGCTTTGCCTCTTTTAACATAGTTCCAATAGGCAGCAAGTCTTCTTTTAACTTGTAGTTCAATAAATCTAATGAAATTGTAAGTATCTCATAATTTTCGTTTTTTATTAGCTCCAAATCGGTTTTTTCGGTGATTATTAAGATGTCGATATCGCTCTTTTCTGTATAATCCTCTCTCGCATAGCTCCCAACAAGATATACTCCCATTATTTCAGATAAGTCAATATCCTCCTTAATAATATCTAAAACCTCTTGCAGGATTGTATCCTGGTCCTGATCCATTAGTTCAACTTTAACCCTCTTATTTAGCCATGCCTTTGGCAAAACAACTGCAGATGCGTTCCCAGACTTTATTGTCTTCTTTAATAATTCCATTTTATTTATCTTTCTCCTCTAAGTATTTTTTATCTTCCTCTTTTATTTTTTTGAATTTCTTTTCTATTTCCTTTATCCAATATTGGGGTGTTGTGTCTTTTGATGGTCTTTCAATTTTTATTTTATTTTCATGAAATTCTATCTGCTTGTCTATCGCGTCTATTCTTTTCTCCCTAACTTTTCTCATTCTTTTTCTATCATTCATGTAAAGACATGTAAAGACATATTTATAAATCTTTCTTTTTAGAATTAGTTTTTCCGCTCTTACCAACATCCTCAAACTCCAAAGCGCACGAATTTATACAGAATCTCTTGCCTGTGTTAGTTGGCCCGTCGTTAAAAACATGCCCGAGATGGCTTCCGCACGTAGCGCAAACTACTTCTGTTCTTTTCATAAACAAGGTTTTGTCTTCTTTTAACTTTATAGCTCCAGGAATTGCTTTGTCAAAACTTGGCCAGCCTGTTCCGGAATCAAACTTTGTCTCAGAAGAAAATAATTTATTCCCGCAAACAGGACATATATACATTCCCCTGCCTTTATTATAAAGTAACTTTCCAGTAAACGGAAGCTCTGTGCTTTTTTCTCTTAAAACTTTGTATTGTTGAGAAGTTAGTTTTTTCTTAAGCTCGGCTTCGTTGAGTTTCATTAAAAAATTAGAATACGCATATATTTAAAAACTGTTAATTTATGTTCTTTTATGGCCTCATTAACAGAATTTTTGGGTTGGTTTGCCCCTAAAGAAGTTGCTCGGAAAGTAAGAGAAGGATACATGCTTCAAGAAAGAACGTTTAAAGATGTATTAAGCTTGGATGATGGGCAATTCAATGATTTTTTAAATAGCAAATACTTAGTCAGAGAAACAGAAGAAACCCTCCAAACTCCAATTAGGATTATTGGCATGTCTGCTTATTCATTATTTCATACTTTAGTTCATTTAAAAGCTAATTCTAAAGTTTCTGGATATATTCATAGCCAAAGAATGCCTTTAATCAATTAAATTATTTCTTCCCCTTCCTCACCAAACTTCTGCTTGTTACAATTACGATGAAAAGAAATGTAAAAAGCAAAACATCATTCTTAAAAATTAGCCCAAGAATTGCTCCAATAAAGCTGAATACAATTATTAGTTTAAACCAGATTCTTCCCTCTTTAAGCTCTTCTTTTGTTAGTTTTGCAAGATAATTTCCGATAGGAATACCCAGCACTAACGCAAAAATTCCAATCACCAATTTTAATAATTCATTCATAAATAATTAAAAGCTAGCAAGTTTTTAAAATGCTCGCTCTTCGAAGCTCGCTTTAATCTCTTACTTCACTTCATTTCGCAAATTAATTTTACATTGACTTGGATATGCTTTGGCTAGCTTACATCGCCTCAACTTATATTGATCCAAACCAATCAAAAATCATTTTCTAATTGCTTATTTGTTAATTACCCCAAAACTTAATTTATATTAATACAATACTAAAAAATTTTTCCGATTAATTAATTTTTTATATTTAGAAACCTGATGAAAACTATTTTTAGCAAAAGCTATTCTCTGCATCCATAACTTTCCAGCCCCTTTCCTTCATCGAATAATTTCCCCATATCTTCATCTGTCATAAGCAATTTAACCAGCCCTTCGCTTAAAAGCTCTCTCGTAAATAATTCTAAATCAGGACCTATTTTTTCTTTAAATTTATCAGAGAGCGCTAATTCTGGAAATTTGGCATTGCTTCCTAAACTATATCCCATTAGATCATTAAATACATTTCTCATCAACTCGCTATAAGTTCTAGAACTATGCCCAACTACCCCTCCTTGTTCAAGTCTTGGGTTAATCGGAGGAGTTGCCCAGCCATCATATTTAGCCACAAAGGGAAATTCTTCTCTAAAAGCGTAATAAAAGTTAATTTTTGGCATGATTTATCCAATTAAGGATAGTTTTTATATTTATCTGGAGTGTAATTTTATTTCATGCCTCAAAATAAATACCCCATCAATCTTAAAAATGGACTTAATTTTAGCTTTTTAACAGCTTGCTAAAACATATTAACAAAGCATATCAAGGTTATTCTTATTTTTTCATTATCATGCTAAAATTTGTCGCTACACTTCGTTTCGCGAATTTTATAGAATAATTCATATATTCATAGGCTGTGCATTTTTAATGTCTATTAAATGGCTAAATTAAATTGAGCTCTATCCTAAAGATTTTTTTATGTTATTTTAGGTTATCCTCTTTCATGCTAATAGATTTGCAAAATAATTTTCAATTCATACTTCACAGAGGTCTTATTAATTCGTGCAGGTCTTCTTCTTTATTTCTCAGCTTGCTTAAAATGTTTCTGCTTAATAAAGTAAGGGTTAAATTCTCCAAATCTTGTCCAACAGCTGATCTAAATTCTCTGGACAAAATTAATTCCGGAGTTTCTTCATCGGATAAATACCTCAAATCCCATAAAACAGCTCTGATTAAAGAACCATAAGTTCTAGAATTGTTTCCGACTATTCCTCCCAACCCTAAACGCGGATGAACCGGCGGGGTTTGCCAGCCAATATATTTTGCTTTATAAGGTTGTTCACTTCCATGAACATAATCCAATCTTATTGCGCTTTTATCCTCTCCCATGTGAATTAATCACTTTTCAAAGTTTATAAAAATTTATATACTCTGGATTAGATATAACAGTATGTTTAAAGAAATTCCTTCATTAAAAGAAGTTCTCGAAGAAAGCAAAGGCTATCCGGTGTTAATTTACAAGCATAGTGCAACTTGCGGGAAGTCAGCGAGCGCCCAAAGAGAGGTTGAATCTTATATGGGCCATTTTGGCGAGGATGTTTATAGATTAGTAGTGCAGACAGAAAGGCCTTTATCTGACGAAATAGCAGAAACTCTCAACGTAAAACACGAAACTCCCCAGTTAATTGGCGTAAGTAACAGCAGACTTCTTTTTGTTTTGAACCACGATGGGATAAATAAAGCAGATATTGAAAGAATAATTTCACGAGAAAATATTTAAATTAAATTCGCAATCCAAGATAACTTAAAACTCTTTCAACTTCAGAAAATGGTTTTTGATAGTCATCTGCAAAACTTCTCATTTTATCTGATCTTTCGCTTTGGTTTGAAGTAATATAAACTCTAAACATATCAAAAACATATTGCAGATTAGCCCCCCTTTGCCCAACTTCGAGGGGATCATTTCCGGGGTTTAATGAGGGATATTTAGCATTAAACTCACTAATTCCTAAAAGTTTATCTAATTTGTTGTGTGCATCACTTGCTCTTTGCACCGCTTCTTTTATTTCTCCTTCTTTATCACCAAATAACTCTATTATCTTCGCAGGGCCTAGTGGAAAGTGATTCATACTATATTCTATAAACTATTCTTTTTAAGCATTTATTCTTTCCAAAATCTATTTAAATCACCTTTTTATTCTAAGCCCATGTTCAAAAAGTATTTAATCGTGGCTTCTAAAAAAAATCCGGCAGCAATGAATATTACAGCATCTTTGAGCCAATTCAAGCCAAATCAGTTTCTGCCGGGAATGTCAGACAAGCCGTTTTTCGATTTTTATTTTACAGAAGATGAAGTTTTATACAACGAAAATCTTGACTTAGAAAGAATAAATCAATATGACTTTATTATATTTCCATGCACGCACAAATCAGAAAAAGGCGTGAAGAGTTTGTCAATTCATGCTCCCGGAAACTGGAGAGGCGCGGATTTCGGCGGGGAAGAGGGAAAAATCTGCCCAAACTCAGCACTTTTCATGAAACAAATTTTCGAATTCCTTCATCACAATGTTGTCCAATATCAGCTGGAAGATTACGAAGTGACTATGGAGGTAACCCATCACGGTCCTTTGATAAACAAGCCCTGCATTTTTATAGAGATAGGCTCGACGGAAAAAGAATGGGCGGACAGGAGAGCTGGTTTTGTAATCGCTAAAACCATCTCAGACACAATAATCAACTTTGAGAAAAACCCTTATCGGGAAGTGGCAGTAGGGATTGGCGGACCCCATTACTGCCCAAACTTTAATAAGATTCAGTTTAACTCAAATGTAGCAGTCTCGCATATAATGCCAAACTACGCCTCACCAATAAGCGAGGAGATGATAAAAGAGGCTATAGGCAAGACAGAAGAGGAAGTTGATTTTGCAATCCTTGATTGGAAAGGAATTCCCGGAGAAGATGAAAGAAAAAGAATAATCAAAATTCTTGAAAGAAATTACATTCGCTGGAAAAAAACAAGCGATGTCGACAGGAGCTAGCAAACACATTGAACCTTGCCAAGGAAAAAATTGCGCAAACTACCACCCTTTTTGGAGCTACCACAGACCCCATTGTCTGGCTGACAATTCTTGCAGTTTTGGTGCATATTGGGTTTGCTTTGGCGACGTGATTAAGAATTAGATAAAGCTGTTTCAAGTCTACCAATCATTTCTGTTCTATTTGCTTGTTCTGCTTGTCTTCGAGTTTCTCTTTGATATTTATGGCAAGCTGAATCAACAGCATAAAAAAGGCTTCTAACTCTTGAATATGGTGCTAGAAAAGATTCAAAATTAGTACTAATATTATCATTAGTGTCTGTAATAGTTAACCGATAATTGCTAAATTCAAAGATTATTGGGCTTTTAGATACCATTACTTGTAGATTTCCTAATTGTGTTGAATAAACTGTTGATACTCCATCAATCTCACTCTCCTGCTCCCTACTTGCAGTCCATCTTGATTCATCTAATTTTCTTAGCCTTCTTGTTAATTCTTTTAAAGTAGTTGATTCTTTTTGCATAAAGTAATTATATTTTAGACATTTATAAAAATTTAGGTAAAATTTTTAAAAACCGAAGAGCTTAAAAACTCCCAAAATCTCTGATTTTCTGTAAGTCGGGCAGTTAACTTTCGGAGTTCAGGCATTAATTTGCCAGATGTTGAAAATATCAATATCGAATTCTCCCTTCGGGGACTTCGTGAAACAAGTTCACGTCGTGAGGAAGGTCCGTCCACCACATTATGGTTGTCTCTTGAAAGAGAGATTGCTGTGAAGCAAAGCAACAGAACAGAAACGACACAGCTTTTACTGAACTATGAACTTGCAGTGAGTTACGACGTAAAAGATTTGATGAAACGGCTGCCTCAACCGGTGCAACCCTTTAAGGGGCTTAGTTAAATGTTAACAAGTTCTGTCTGTCGAAAGGCGGAGAACTACAGAAGATGGCCTATGCCTGACTTACGTTATATTTTTATATCATAAAGTATTTTGGTATAAATGAAGAGGGTTGTGAAGAAATCTGTTAATGAGATAAGTAGAAGTTGGAAGAAGATAGACCTTATTTTAATGATAATTTACCCTGTTGTTGTTATGGCTTTTTCTCTTTTGTTTAAATTTCATGGTTTTTTGTGGATGATCTTATTCTATATTCCCCCATCAATTTATCTTTCATTAAAAAATAGAAAATATATCAAAAAAGCAATCATTTTTTCTATTCTTCTAGGTGTTCCATTCGAGATTATGTTTGAATATATAGGGCACAAAGCAGGATCTTGGATAATTCTCCAAACTATATTCTCATTTAAGATTTTTGGACTGGTTCCTTTAGAGGCTCCAATATGGGGGGCACTAACACTATACATAACAATAATGTTTTATGAATATTTTTTGAATAAACATCCAACAGATAGGTTAAAACATCCTAGATTTAGATATCTAATAGCGCTTGTAACAATTCTCTTTACCATTTTTTTATTCTTCTATTTTGTGAGAAATGGGGAGATTAATATAAAATATATCTATGTGATTTGGGGTCTTTCAATGGTTATAATCCCTTTGTTATTGGAGGTTATATCTTATCCAAAATTGATAAAAAAATTCGTTTATATTGGACTTTATTTCTTCTATTTCTCAGCTATTTTTGAACTAACAAGTTTAAAGCTTGGACACTGGAGATGGATGGGAACAGATTTTGTTGGTTGGTTCACTGTTTTTGGAGATGTTAAATTACCCATTGATAACCTTTTGGCTTGGTGGGTTTTTCTAGCCGTAGCAATAGTTACTTATTATGAATTCTTCGATGACGACCAGAAATAAACATTCCTAACAACATTTAAAAGTCCTTTTCATCATATATTTTTAGACTTTGGGCGGTTCCCACAAAGTAAGGGAGGAGTAGTTCAGTGGGAGAACACACGACTGAAGCTCGTGACGCCGGGGGTTCAATTCCCTCCTCCTCCATTTTTTATATGAGATTAATCTAAATAAGACAAACAAAGCCTATCTAATTTAATTAGATTAGGTGATTGAGTACTTTTCGCACCAAAAAGGCTTAAATAATTGCTAAACTACGACGATAGTGATGATAAGGGGGTTTGCACGCAAGTATTTTGAAGG
>JACOYJ010000069.1 GCA_016181885.1 Candidatus Pacearchaeota archaeon
TACTAAGTGTTTTATAAAAAAAATCAGCGATCAACTCCAATTTCTCACCATATTCTTTTCTTATTTTACTGGGACGTTTTCTAGAATCCCTATATAAGCGTGGAGCAAGTTTCCCTTCAGAATAGTATAAACTGTCCCGAAATTCTCTAAGATAAGGTGCAACTCCAGATGTAGAAGCACGATTAATTGCAACCATATCCATATACATTTTTCCCTTTGTCTTAGATGTATATTGAAGTCTTTTATGTCCAGATACTTGTAAAGGATCAAAAAAAGCCGTGTAGATTGCTTGAATCAATTTATGAGATTCACAAACATTCAACAAATGATCATACATAGGAGTTGTTAAATTTAACTTTAGATTTCTTGATTTAACTAAAGCTTCTTCAGTGCATAATTCTCCTTTCGAAAATGAAGATAAAACCTTTCTTTCTTCTTCAGAGATTTTTTCCTCTAAAGAAAAATTTCTAGCCAAAGCACGAAGTTGATCATCAATATTTCCCAGATATTTTCTTAAAAATATTAATTGTTGGAGAATGGTTTTTTTATTAACAAGCATATTAGTTTCAATAGCACCCAAAAGACCTTCAGTAATAGCATCAGATCTTAATTCAAGAGGATTAGCAAATAATTGTTGTTTGTAGTTTTCAAAGGTTCCTTGATCTATTTCCGCCAAAAATTTTCGCTCTTGTTTATATCTTCTAAATCCACCAAAATTGACGTAATCGTTCTTTACTTTTCCTCTTTCTCTTTGCCCATAAACATTTACAATAAAAACACCAGGAGTGGCAATTAAATCATTTTCAATTATTTTGTTTATGGTTGGAATGATAGAACTTAAATGTCCTTCAGTATCCAAAGATCCGGAGTCGTAGATTTTGCTTGCTCCTCAAAATAATCTTCTAGATTTGTAAATCTAGTATTAATTCCCTGAGAATTCTGTTGTAAAACTTCAAAACATTCTGGATCGTTTTCTAGACCTGTTGCATTTTCTGGAAGAATACCCTGCTTAGCATAAATTTCCCATTCACGATTCATTGGACCTGGTAAGTAAACAACCTTTCTTTTCTTAGGGGGAACTGTAGCCAGATGTTGCTGTTCAAACTTTAGCTGTTCTATCCTTGATAATTGTTTTACAGGATCATCATATCTGTCTTCAAATACCATTTACTCTTCCCTCAAATATTTCTCAATAGCACATTCTATCAAGTGCGACTTATTTCTATACTTAACATTACCACGAACTTTCTCCCGCAGCTTCGCTAAGGTTTCCTCTTGCAGATACACGCTTACAGTTAATCCCATGGTTTCTATTTGGGACTATTAGTTATTTATAAAGTTTACTGTTAATTACTACTTCTTAGGGACTAAATACAGGGAATCCGTTCATGTTATTTACAGAGATACAAAAATCTCGCATCCTTTAGACTTTTTTTATTTGCGCATCTTGAAGTGGGATAGAATTTTCTTATAGATGCATCATTGTCCAATCCTTTAACATCGTCTAATCGCCTATAAAATGGTTCTCGCAATTTATTGACTATGGCTTCCAATAATTCTTGTTGCGCATGAAAAGTATCCTTCGCATTTTTAGGAACCTCCCCAAAAATCTTTTCATAACCTTTAATTTGTCCAGCTAGAGCTTGATGTTGTTTTAATGAATTTTCTAATTCATCATGTTCTTGATACAAATCCCCTGGGCACAAAATTCTAGGCCCCATACCAGGCCATCCGCCCATAATCCATCTATTCGTTTTTGTATGACAAATCTCGCATTGGTAGGCAATATCAGATCGCCAAATATCTCCTCTTTCAAAGTTGCCTTCTCTCCATTCTTGTCGATCCATATTATATAATTTCGTTTTGCTCATATAGTCATGAGCTGCATGGTGGTTTAAATAAATTCTTGCTTACAATATTCCTATTAGAATAAGAGGAAAATAAATTTACATAGCAAAGAACAGAGAGTAACAAAGGCTCTGTAGAAAATCTCAAAAAAAGTCGCCTTGGCCGAGCGCTCGACCTATCGTCGTTATTGAAATTTGAAAGGGATAGGACTTAATTTTCGACTAAAGTGTACATCCTCTCGCGCTCATCTTGGCCTAGGCGGCGACTTTTTCTACAGAGAGTAACAAACAAATCTTTAAATACTCCCTTTCTATAAATACGCAAATGGCATTTGATATCCTCTCCATGATCCTTATCGTAGTAGGATTATGCTTATTCGAGACAGTCAGCGGTATTGATAACGCAGTCATCAATGCAGAAGTGCTCAGGACCATGTCCGCAAAGGCCAGACGCTGGTTCT
>JACOYJ010000019.1 GCA_016181885.1 Candidatus Pacearchaeota archaeon
CACTATTTTGAAGAAGTAGACCATGAGATATTGATCAACATTTTAAAGAGAAAAATAAGTGATGAAAAAGTCATCTGGCTTATAAGGCAGATACTAACCAACTTGCCAGAATATCAATTGGGGGGGGGCGAACGAATTTTTGAGTCGTAAAAAGGGAATGCCTCTTGGGAATTTAACAAGCCAGTTCTTTGCCAATGTTTATCTTAATGAATTAGATCAATTTGTAAAGCATAAGCTAAAAGCAAGATATTACATAAGATATGTTGATGATTTTGCAATACTTCATCACTCAAAAGACCAGCTAGAAAAATGGAAAAATGAAATTGATAAATTCCTGACAGATAAGCTAAAGCTGGAACTTCATCCTGATAAATCTCAAGTTTTGAAAATTGATAAAGGAATAAGTTTTTTGGGGTTTAGAGTTTTTTATTATCATAAATTGTTAAGACAAAGCAATATCAAGAATTTTGAAAGAAAGTTCAATCAAGTTAAGATTTTGTTTATGGAGAAAACTATTGACAGAGAAAAGGCAGTTGAATTTTTAGAGGGTTGGATGGCCTACTCAATATATGCAAATACTTACAAATATAGGAAACACATCATAAAGCTTTTTAACAAAAGTTTTCCGGCCGAAAAAGGAAAAGCTTTCAATAAGAAGGATATAAATTTTATAAGGAAAATAAAGGAAAGTGAAATTGCGTTTAGTGTTCAGAAAACTCTTTTTCTTTACTCAAAGGGATTGAACGTTAAAGAAATCTCTGAAAATAGAGGAATTAAAGAATCAACTGTTTGGGAACATTTGGCTAATTTAATTGAGCACAAACAAATTTCTGTCTGGAAAGTATTGCCTAAGAAGAAAATATTTAAGATTTACTCTAAAATCAAAAATAAAGATGATTTACTAAAAGACATAAAAGAAAGAGTAAAAGATAAGTCAATTACTTACGATGAAATAAACTGCGTTTTAGCTGACTTAAGAGCTAAATAATTTATGCAGCTTTTAACCCCTAATCTTTAAAAATATCTTAGTCTTTTGTATTCCATGCTCTCGCTGGAAGAAACAGAAGAAAAAATTGCTGCTTATCTGAAAAACGACTGGAATTATGAAGAAATACCAATAGGTCCTACCGAAATCAATGATATAAGAATAATCTCTCCAAGGGGCAGAGTTTACAATGTCATGGATGTTATTTATCCAAAATTTGCTAATTGTTATCTATGTTCGGAATATTTTAAAGATAATCCTTCAGAAAAAGAAAATGCTTGTTTTCACAACAATGAGGATTTGGGGGAAGTGAAAGAAGCCAGAACGTTAGCAGAGCTTTTAATGAGTTAATTTATCATCCTAATCTTTAAAAATCTCCATTCATTCCTCTTTTCTATGGAAGAGGTTTCAAGCTTTAATTTCGTAATTCTTTCCGAATCAATTGGAGGCAAAGAGAAGATTCGGCGGGGGCTGAATAGAAAACCCTCCGGAGGTTTTCAATGACTTTTATTAAAAGACTGGTGATGCATGGCTTTAAGAGTTTCCCGAGAAAAACCGAACTCCCATTTACTCAGGGAATTAATGTAATTCTCGGTCCTAATGGCTCGGGCAAATGTGTCGTAGGAGAAACTCTAGTCAGTTTAGGAGAGAATACTAATGTTAGAATAGATGAGATAGTTAATTCTAGACTAAGCAAGTCAGTAAAGACGGAGGATGGTTATTTAATCCCTGGAGATGGTACAGAGGTTGCGTGCCTGAACATCAACACACTAAAAGTTGAGAAAGCTAAAATAAAATCTTTTGTGAAAAGAACTTCACCAGATAAGCTATTAATGATAAAGACAAGGTTTGGAAGGGAAATAAAAGCAACAAAATACCATCCTCTTTTTATCCTTAAAGAGGGAAAAGTCTTAGAAGCCAGGGCAGACGAACTTAAGGAAGGAATAAGAATTGCTGTGCCCAGGCATATAAATTACGAGCCAGAACATAAGTATTTTACAGAGCTTATAGATTTAATTATTGAAGAAACTGGGATTTATGTGCCTTATAAAGAAGAATTTAAGCAAATTCTAAACTCAATAAAAGATAATCTAACATGGAAAGAGCTTGCTGAAGAACTGGGAGTTTCATATTATGTGCTCAAGGGACTTTTAGATAAACAAGCAATAAACTTTCATCATTTAATAAAAATAATGAGATTTGCCAAATTGTCTGATTTAGAAATTGTTAGTCTGATAGATGAGATTGTTTCAAACGGTAAAAAGACAAAATTTTCATTTTTAAATTCTCCAGAGTTTTCAAGGTTTTTAGGATATATTTTGGCTGAGGGGAGGCTTGCAAATTCCAGCCAAATATGGTTCACTAATGGAACTAGGGAAATCGTAGAGGATTATGTTCGTTTAGTTAGATTATTATTTGGGAAAGATCCTTTAGTGGCAGAATACAAACCAAATTGTTGGGATGTAATAATTTATTCAGAGCCACTTAAAAAGATATTGTCTAAGTTAGGCATGGCTTCCAAAACCGAAAATAAATTTATTTCAAATATGTTCTTTAAGCACTCTTCTAACGATGAGGTATCAAATTTATTAAATGGCTTATATTGTGGAGATGGCTATGTTTCCAAATCCTCTATAGAAATAACAACGAAAAGTCCAAAGTTAGCAAGAGGAATAGAAAGCTGCCTTTTAAGGCTTGGGATACTTTTTTCCACCAAAGATCAAGTAAAGGGTATAAAATCAAGCGGGTTTTTAGGGCAGTATAAGAATATAATCATTACTGGAGTTGAAAATTTTAAATTATTTGATGACAATATTCTTTTAACACATAAATCAAAACAACAAAGAATTAAAGAATATCTTAACAAAATAGGAAATACCAATGCAGATTTAATAGAACTTAATGGCTTAGTGAAAAATATTGTTAATGAATTGAATATAAATGTAAAAAAAACAAAGAAGCAATTTCCAATTCTAGATGCTTATTGCTATGATCAATGCACGCCTTCGAGACAAGGTTTAAGGCTTCTTTCCAATAGCTTGTTTTTGGAGAAAACGTCTTTAGTTAATCAATTAAACTTATTTGTAAATTCAGATATTTTTTGGGACGAAATATTGGAAATTAATGAAATTGACGGCGTTGATTGGGTTTATGACCTTTGTGTTGACACACATCATAATTTCATAGCAAATAACATTTTCGTGCATAATTCAAACATTTCAGATGCCTTATGTTTTGTTCTTGGAAGATTAAGCATGAAATCAATGCGGGCAACAAAAACCCCAAATTTAATTTTCCTCGGAACAAAGGATGCAGCTCCATCAAAAGAAGCATCAGTAGAGGTTGTTTTTGACAACACACATAAAGTTTTTTTCATAGAAAAACCAGAAATTTCTATAAAAAGAATTGTAAGGAGAAACGGCCAAAGCATTTACAAAATAAATGAAGAAACAAAAACGAGGCAGGAAGTTCTTTCTTTGCTGGCCCAGGCTGGAATAGATCCAAATGGATTTAATATTATTCTTCAAGGAGAAATCCAAAATTTTGTAAACATGCATACTGAAGAAAGAAGAAAAATTATAGAGGAAGTTTCAGGAATAGCGGTTTATGAAACAAGAAAGGAGAAATCTCTCCGCGAGCTTGAAAAAACAGACGAAAAACTTAAAGAAGTTTTGGCAATTCTGAGAGAAAGAACAACCTACCTGGATAATTTGGAGAAAGAAAGACAGCAAGCCTTGAAGTTTAAGAAACTAGAATCTGAAGCAAGAAGATTTAAGGCAAGCATTATATATGCTGACTTAACCCAGAATAGAAAAGAGGTTCAGAGAATTATAGAAGAGCTTGGCAAGAAAAATATTGAAATTGAAAGAGTAAAGAAATATATTGCAAGCTTAAAGGTTCTTATAGAAAACAACACGGCCAAAATATCATCAATAAACTCAACAATCCAGCAGTCTACTGGGCTGGAGCAGGAAAAGCTTAATCAAGAAATAGCTAATATAAGGGCAGAGCTTGCAGGCACAAGTGTTAAGGTGGAAAATTACGAGCTAAAATTAAAGAATTTAGCCGCGCAGAAACAGGAGCTTGAAAAAACAATAAGGGAAGATGAATTAGAATTGAAGGAGCTGCAGAGAGATGTTGGGAAATCAATTAAGGGGGTTCAGCAGAAGGACATTGAGGCAAAGAAAAGTGAACTTGAAGCGCTTGAAGAAATAAGAAAAAAATTCTATACTTTTAAGTCAGAGCTTAAGTCAATAAAAGACAGAATTGACGACAAAAAATCCTTGGCGCAAAATTACGATGCTGAAGCCGAGTTTTTGGTAAAGCAGATAAAAACAATTGCAAACGAACTTTTTGACAAGGAATCAGACGCTAAAAAGCTTGAAGCTTTGAAGATATCGTTATCTGAGAAAAAGACCACTCTCGAAGAGATTGCAAAAAAAGAGAAGGAGCTTGAAAAGATATCTTCAAATAAGGGTTATGAGATTGAAAAGCAGAAGAAACTTATGGAAAAAATTCCAAAGACGGGAATATGCCCTCTCTGCAGAAGCAAGATAACAGAAGACCATGTCCACAATATAAGCAGGGAAGCCTCCGGAGCAATAGACTCTCTCAATGAGCAGGTTGGGAAACTTGAAAAGGAACTTAAGGAAACTTATTCTAAAAAAACCTTATTAATCGCAGAAATAGAAAAACTGTCTTTAGAAATTTCAAAGAGAGAATCCGACTTGGTAAAGCTTGAAAGCATAGAGGATAAGAAATCTCGTATAAAAAATATTAATGAAAAGTCTTCCGTAATCAAGGCAGACGTGGTTGGTCTGGAGAAAGTTAGAAATAGACTGGAAAATAATATAACTAAAGATTCAAATATAGAGCAGAAATACGAGACTGTAAGGGTTGAGTTCCAGGAGCTTTCAATAAGGAATGACGAAAACATTGATTCAGAAGTTTCATTCAAGCAGAGAGAGCTTGAACGGGCAAGAATCTCTTTAAAACAGCTTTTTAGGGAAGAAAAAGAGCTTGAAAGCGATCTTGCAGAAGAGAAACGCGATTACGAAGATAAAGAAGAGCTGCTTAATAAGAAAAAGGAGCAGGAGGAAATACTGAGTAAAAAGTTCCAAAGGCTTATTTCTGAGAGAGACGCTCTGCAGTCAAAAATACGCGAGATTGAAATGTCAATTGTGGGAAGGCAGAATGAAATCCACAAAATAGAGGGAGATTCAAACGAACTTAAAATAGAAAAGGCAAGATTTGATGCTAGTGTAGAAAATCTTGAAACCGAGATGCTTTCATACCCGAACATTGAAGTGATAAAAACAAGCAAGGAAACCCTCGCTTCCAAATTAACTCATGTTCAGGAAATATTGAACGGCATAGGCTCTGTAAATATGAGGGCTCTGGAAGTTTACGACTCTGTTAAGAAGGAATATGATTCTGTAAAAGAAAGAGTGGATATAATAGAAAAGGAAAAAAACAGCGTAATGAGAATTGTTCACGAGATTGATGTAAGAAAGAAGAAAACATTTCTTAAAACTCTGGATTCTTTAAATGAGATTTTTTCGAGAAATTTCTCTCATCTTAGCTACAAAGGGCATGTCTCGCTTGAACTTGAAAACAGGAAGGACCCCTTTCTAGGCGGAGTTAATATTATTGTTAAAATGGGCCATGGAAAATATTTTGATGTTAAAAGCCTGTCTGGAGGAGAGCAGACTCTTGTTGCGTTAGCGCTAATTTTTGCAATCCAGGAGCATAAGCCGTATTATTTTTATATCTTAGATGAAATTGATGCAGCTTTGGACAAAAGAAATTCTGAAAGGCTTGCAGGACTTCTTAGAAAATATATGCAGAAAGGCCAGTACATTGTAATAACGCACAATGATGAAGTCATAAGCAACGCAACAAATCTTTACGGAGTCTCGATGCACGATGGGATTAGCAAGATTGTGAGTCTGAAGATATAAAATGGAAATATTTATAAACTATAGTAAGCTATATAGTTACTATGGAAACTACAATTCAAGTTAGCAAAGATCTTTTGGAAAAGCTACAAAAGATGAAAATGCATAATAAAGAAAGCTATGAAGACATAATCTGGGATTTAATTGAAGACAGAATGGAACTTTCTGAAGAAACTAAGAAAAGTATTGCTGAATATGAAAGAGATTTAAAAGAAGGGAAATTGAAGTCATTTAAATCACTTGATCAAGTAAAAAAAGAGCTTGGATTTTAATGTATTCTGTATCATTTGACAAGAAAGCTGAAAATCAATTAAAAAAATTAGATAAATCAGTTCAAGAAAGAATTCTTAACGTCTTGGACAGAATAAAGATTCGCCCTTTTTCTTATGACATAAAGAGGCTTCAAGGCACGAATTATTACAGGGCAAGAGCGGGAGAATATAGAATTATACTAGACATTAAGCAAAATCAATTAATTATTATTGTAATAGAAATCGGCCATAGAAAAAATATTTATAACTAATGGAGTTAGTTTGAGAATTTAATTATTTTATTTCCTTTACCTTTTTAAAAAATTTAGTGTGCACTAAGCTTTTACGATATTTAACTTTGAATTAACTTGGGTTTGTATCAATTATCTGCTTAAAATTAACTAATACTGGCTCAGCACAAGAAATTATCATTTTATTAATCTTTTTAGTAGCGGAGTGTCTTGACTTGGTCAAACGCGGAGCAAAAGGATATGCGAACTAAGTGAGCTTAGATTTTAATCACCACATTTTAAGAGTTATATTGCTTTCCACCAAACAAACCTATTTATATTCAAAATTACTTTAAGAATTATGGCAAATGCTAAAGAGTCTTTAATTCATTCACTGAAAAATCATGGTTTTTCAAAAGAAATAATAAGCGCTTTTGAAAACGTAAAGAGGGAGGATTTTCTGCAGCCTTCTTTTCATGACAGAGCTTATTCAGATATTGCTCTTCCAATTGGCCAAGGTCAGACAATTTCACAGCCATATACTATTGCGACAATGCTTTCTCTTCTTGATTTAAAGCAAGAACAAAAAGTTCTTGAAGCTGGTTCAGGAAGCGGCTACACGCTTGCACTAATATCAGAAATCATTGGCAAAAACGGGAAAGTTTACGGAACTGAAAGAATAGAGGAACTTGCAGAACAGTCGAAAATTCAATTGCATCCCTATAAAAATGCAGAGGTCATTCAGGGGGACGCAAATTTCGGCTCTGAGAAAAATGCGCCTTTCGACAGAATTATTATAAGCGCTGCCTGCGAAAAAGTCCCGGAAGTTTTAGTATCACAATTAAAAGAGGGCGGAATTCTCGTAGCGCCTTTGGGCATTTACGGAGAATCGCAGGATTTAGTCGCAATAAGAAAGCACAAGGGGAGTTATTTTATAGAAAAAAAAGTCCCTGGATTTGCATTCGTTAGATTTGTATAATTCTGGTTTGGGAACCTTTTCAAAAGGTTCATTTGTGAGGTTTGTTTAATTAAGCTCGACACATTCATAAATGAGATATCATAAGAAGGATGTTGTTTCTTTTTATTTGTAAGGTTTGTTTATGCAAGATAAACCAGCAATATTAACATAAAAAATTACTCACCCCTATCGCTGTGCATTTTATTATTAACAATTATGGAAAATCCGCGAATGAAATGAGCGGGTAATATTGAAGGAATTGAATTGTAGAATGTTAAGTTGGCAAGTTGACTTGACAATTTAGAAAATTTTATATAGTCTTAAGATGTTTGGATTTTATGACAAAGTTTAATTTGATTATAGAGAAAGGAGAAGATGGTTATCTGATATCCGAAGTAGTTGAGCTTCCTGGATGCCACACTCAGGCGAAAAACATGAGCGAACTTATTAAAAGAACTAAAGAAGCCATTTCTCTATACTTAAAAGAAGGGGACATTGAATTTAATACTAATTTTATTGGTTTGCAAAAAATTGAGGTTTAAATGTTAAAATTGCCTCAGATTACTGCAATTGAACTAATTAAAATTCTTAAGAAAATTGGATTTGAGATTATGAGACAAGAAGGAAGTCATGTATTTTTTAGAAACGAGTATGGAAGAACAACAGTTTTTCCCAAGCACCCGGGAGGAACATAAGAGTAAAACTGAACAGCATAAACAGAAAGCATATGCTCTTTTCCATTATCATCCCGAAAAACCTTTTGCGTTCCTCCATTAAAATCAGAAACAAGATATGCATTAGCAGATTTTGGAACGGAAGCAGGGTAATTTTCTGCATATTTTTCCATTTCCTCTTCAATATTAACAGGATTTTCAAATATAATAGTTCTAATTTTTCCACAAGGCATAATAACTTTATGGTCGGCAGCGGTACTTCTTTTGTTGAGTATGCCATCATTCGCGAATAAATCTCCATACTCATTCTGCGTTAATCTTTCAAGTTTGGCCATTTTTTATTTATTAGATAAGTATCTTTTTATATCAGCAGTATCTGGAAGAATCATAAATTCCCGGCCGGGATTTAAACTTATGATTTGAACATATGCTGGGTTTTCTGAAACATAAATACCATCTATAACTCCATCGTCTCCTACATCAACAGCCCTCACATGAACCATATTTGGATAAAATAAGTCAACTTGCCTTGAAGTGTCGCTATCTCCTCTTACCCAATATTGAGATTCAACAACTTTAACGCTGTTTTGAGTAGTAAATTCATTAGTTATTTTTGATTCGATTTTTGATTCTCGAAATATCCATAGTCCAGTTAAAGTAAATGCTACAGCCACCAAACTTCCTGTTGCAACTACACCAGCTAAACCAAGTTTTTCTGTTTTGTTTAATTTTCTCATTTTTCTTTGTGTATTATCTTATTTTTAAACTTTATTGTAATTTTTATCAAAGCCTCAACCTCTTCAAATTTGACAAATCTATAGCAACGCCAATTCCATAGGTAAGCGCATTATATCCCTTATTTGTTATCGCTGTATTAAAATCAAACAACCTCGCATCATCGCAATTTGGCGAGATGATTATGTTTCTTTCTTCTATGTCCAAATTAGCAACGCCGACTAAATGGAGTTTGGCAATGGTTGCAATAAGCTTTTTCTTCAAGCCCTTTCCTTCAACAAGTTTCCTGTCAATATCGCACAATCTCATGCCGGGAACATAATCTTTCAAGAAAGCATATCCAGCTTCTCCCCACCCGTAATATTGAACAAATTTAGGAACACTGTCAATAAATCTCTCTCGTTTCAATGCCGCCATTTCATGGTTAACCTTGCTTATTTCTTCACTAGAGGAAACATCATCCCCCTTTAACACATAATCCTTTCTATCGCGTCTCACATGAAATAAAAAAACCCAGCCAAAAGGCAAAAGCGCTTCCACAAATTCCAGACTAGGATCAATCATTCTTATTCTTTCTTCATAAGGGATGTACATTTTCGCCTAGGGCTCCGCCAGATTGTGAAAAATGAAATAAAATAAAAAAAGAAAAATTAAAAAATTTAGTAATAACTTTCGCCGAATTCGCTGGACTTTTCTGGTTTCTTTCCAATTAATACAATCAAGACAACTAGCAATACAACAAAAATTATTGCAAGGATAACTGTCAAGATAACAATTGGGTCAGTTGTGTCTGAGTCGTTAGAGTCAGATGATTCGCCGTCTCCGCTGAAGTTTACTGTTTCAACGAGGTCTCCGCTCATGCTGAAAACGTTTACATCAAAACTGTATTCGCCTTCTGCATTTGGCATAACTTCAACTTCTGTGCTTGCACCAGCTGGTACGAACACAATGCTTTCAGTTACGCTTGCTGGAGATTCTGCTACAACTCTGTAACCCAGAACATTGTTTGTCGGGTTAACTATCCACAAGCTGTTTCCAGACTTGAAGACAGTGCTATCGAAGTTGTTGTCAACAACAACCTGCATAGCCTTAGTCAAAGTTGCGTCGTCGTTTTGAACTTTAACTTCAAGGTTGTAAACCCCAGACTTAGCGTCTTGAGGCAACTCCAAGTAGAGTTTTCCGCTCACAGTGTCGTCGCATCCTTGGTCATCATCGTCGCATTCGTCGCCGTTATCATCTTCGCCGTCCATAGCCAAGAGGTCATCAAAGTAACCAGATTTCTGAACTTTAAGTTCAGGAATGCTTACAGTTACGTATGTGTCGTCAAGGTCGTAGTATCCTATGTTCTTCACAACAAATTCAACTGGGAAAGTTTCCCCAGCAGATAATTGCTGATCTGTGCTTACAGACTTGATTTCGAAAGCGTATTGAGGCCTTTCAACAACAAATGCATATTCTACACTTGAGTCAAAGTCCTTACCTTCAATTTCAACTTCTAAAGTCACATCATCAAAAGGGTCGTCTTTAAGCTCGTAAGGAACTTTAACAACAACACCTTTGGTGTAAGATGAACCATCAGCTACACGGAATGAAGAAGTGCTAGCTTCAGCTTTTTCTTTGCCAGTGTCAAGAGTTACTGTAACAGTAACATCTCTATCGCTTTCAAGAGCATCAAAATATACTCTAACTGCGATTTCGTCACCAGCTTGGATTACCTGATCCGGATTTCCCGGAGCCGTGAAAAGAGAAACGTCATTAATTTTTACATTAGTGACTGTTGCCAGTTCAGTAGCGCTAACGGTAGCAACCAAAGCTAAAACAGCTACAACTGCTAAAAAAGAAACCAAAAGATTTTTGGTATTCATTTTCTTATCCATTTTATTTAATTTATTTGACAGAAAACCTTCGTTTTCTGCATTATTTCCATACCAAAAATCGTTTATAAACTTTATGGTGTTGTCGTAATTAACTAGTTACACTAGTACTGAAAGTGAGTAACAAAAAGTGAAGGCTTTTTACCGACGATAAAACCTAAAAAACATAATCTGGAGAAATGCCCCTTTTTACTGCAGAAAAAGCAGGGTTTTCGCCAGGCTTCCATACCGCAATTTCAGGGAATTTACGGCTTTTCGTATGAATATTAAACTGGGAAGCTGTAATATCAAATTCCATTCCTGTCACTCTGTCAAAATTCCAGTAGTGTGGCCATTCATAATAATCCAACATTCCGCAATAATTATCTACCTTTACCGTTCCAGCTATAATTTCATATCCTCTTTTGTTTATTTCTAACACAGCAAACTTGCAGTATTTGTTCGGAAAGCCAGCCTCCTTTAATTTAAATTTTAATTTTTCACGAACTTCCTTTGCGTCTTGTTCGAGTGTCATGTTTGCAGATAAGAAAGGGTGTTTTTAAGCTTTCCCGCCCACCCCGCCCTAGTTTGGACTCGCAATTAATTGCTCATATTTATTTATGATATCTTGAACTTGCTTTGCCAAAATAGTTTATATTATTGTATTAATCAAATCCAAAAATTGCCTTGTTAATATCAACCCCCCATTAAAAAATCTTTTTTCAATTAATCTATTCTTTATGCCTAGAAATTTTATTAGAATTAACTTGAATTCGCCCCGTTCATATTAACCTAATTCTAAAATTCATTTCTTGATAACTTAAACTCGCCTTGATTATCTTTTTCATATTAACCCCGCGCGTTAAAAACCATTTACACATTAATTTGTTTTTTGTCAGCAAGAAAATTTAACGTAGTTTATTTTCGAGCCAGAGATAAGCGAGGCCGAGTGTTTTGACTTTGACAAAACTTAATTATTAATAACTAAGTCAAGGCACGAGTAGAAGCTGAGCGTCTTTTATTTCAAATTTTCATAAATCCTCAATCCTTCAACAGAATCCTTCATAGGAGTTGGTGCTTCATTTATTATTGTGATTTCTTTTTCCTTTGGAAGCGCCTCTAATAGTTTTTTCCATTCTTCTTTTCCGGTTTTTTTATGGTTTTTCTCTCCTTTCTCCCCATAATCTATTCCAGAAAAATGAATGTGTATTTCTTTTCCTTTCCCTAACTTTGCAAGTGTTTTCCCGAACAAATAATTTTTTTCTCTCGCAAGTATGTGCGCGAAATCAATGCAAAAACTGCACCCCGTATCTTTAACAAGCTGCGCTATCTCATCAACGCTTCCGTAAACATTTATCTTTCCAGTAGTTTCTGGCGCAAGCTCTGGAACATATTTTTTCTCTTTTCTTGTTTTTTGCAATTCTATAATTTCTTTTTTTATATTATTGTAAGTTTCTTCCTTAGAGATGTTTCCGTAAAAACCAGGATGAAAAACAACTTTCTTTGCTCCAAGCCATGTTCCAACCTCCAAAGACTTCAAAATCCTCTGTTTGCTTTGCTCAACTTTTTTCTTTTCATGAGAATTTAGATTTATCCAATAAGGCGCGTGAATGCTTAATGAAATTCCGTATTTTTCAGCAGCTCTCGCAATTTCTTCAGCTTCAGGCTTGGTTTTTATATAAGCTCCATAAGTGAATGCAATTTCGCAGGCCTTCAGTCCAAGCTTATGATATTCTTCAAGATTTTTTATCGCTTCGCTCACTCCGCCAAGCCCGGCAGGTCCGAATTTTATAGGCATAGAAATTAAAGAATACAAATTCTTATAAAGTTTGTTATGGTTATAATGCAATGGCAAATAACATTGCAACAAGAACGGAAGTTGCTGCTGCTTGTCTCAGAAATAATGGATTATTAAATAGCCTAACTATTTCAAACACACAATTAAATGCCATAGTAGATGACATGGTTTACGATCTAGCAAAAAGGTTAGGATATCAACCAGAAGAAAGTATGGATTACAAGATTAATATTTCAATAATTGCAGAGCCAAGATCCACTAAATAGTAGATTCATAATTCTTAGATTCCTGTAAAGTTTAGGGTTGGAAATTATGCAATGATTTTGCAAGCCCGTAGCCCACCATCACATAGTCATATTGCTTAAGGTTGAGCTCTGGAAGATTTGAGTCGTAGAAGTTCTGCAGAGACATCGTTTCACTGTCGTCGCTAAAGCAGCACCCTTTCATATCCTCGACCACTTCTTCTAGTCTTTCGGTCCCTTTTTTCCCAGTCAGCACTAAAACTCTTCTTCTATCACAAGTGCATTCTGTATCACATCTTTCTACCATAAACCTACAACGTTTATTACTTTTTAAACATGTGTTTTATTTACAGAATAGTATCTTGCACATACAATTATTAAAAATATTTATTCATCAACTGCCTTAACTGGAATTCCATAAGGGAATTCTTTAAGCTCTATCTCGCCAGTTCCACCAAATGCAGTATCTACGTCTATAATGTAAGGTGTTAGATTTGGATTATATCTAATCAATGCAACACAACCTTCCTAATTAATTCTGATAATAATTAAGTTTCATTCAATCTTACAAATTTTTCTGGTCTTCTCGTATCCATTACAATACAATCAATTCTCTTTAAATTAGAATATTCGGCAAGACTTCCAGGAAACATATCGAGTGCATTTATTCTTTTTTCCGTATCTTCTTTATTCATTTTAATCCTCTCTACTCCTCTTTATTCCTTTCGCAATAAAAAATCCAGCAACCAAAAATTCTAAGGCAGTTTTCCCGCCATGCCAGTAAATATCGTCTCTTGCCATAAAAGTCTGATATTGGGCTTCTTTTCTCCTATCAAGAGCAGTTTCTTCAGTAAATTTCTTCATAATGACATAATTTTCAGCGCTTCTAACAACATCAGCAAAGTCCCTAACCCCTAATGCTCCAAAAGTTAAAGTGCAAGCAAAATAAAATGCCGGTAGAACCGTTGATTTTAGACTCATCATCCAAAAAAATCCAAGAACTTTTTAAGGATTTATATAAAATAAATCATATAACCTTTTAAACCAATTCTCATTAGTTAACTGATGGTTTCGTTAAAATTACCGTCAAATTTGGAGAGAATGGGGTGGGACAAGGAGATTTTGCATGAATTAATTGGAAAGGTTGTTACAGCAGATGAACTTAAGGAACAGTTTAAGGAAAGCGAAGAATATTCTTGTGTTGAGTTAAGAGAGGAGCGCGATAAATATAAAATTTACGCAAGGAATTACAAACCCTCTTCTGACTCGGAATTTCCCTGGCCATATAAAATCGCTTATGAATGCAAGTCCTGCAAATCCATTATCATAGGCCCTCCGAAAATTAAGGATAATCCGTTAATTCATAACAATGGTTCCACAATTAGGAAAGATGGTTATGAGATGTGCTGCGGGAATTGCCATTCTGTTTTAGATTATGTGGAGACTGCGCATTATCACCATAACTGATGCAGAATTATTCTAGAAATAGATACTTTTTTATATAAGTGCAAGTTGAATCCCGAGATGGCAAAACAAACATTTGCCCTTGAGGACAGAGTTGTTGAATATGATGAAAATAGCATCACTTGCAAATCTAAGAGATTCCAGGAATTATTTCCAGTGCCTTACATGAAGCTTGCTGAAAATATGACTCGCATGCAGATTGACGCAAGCGAGGCAGGTACAGAAAAACTTAGCGCACGTTTTGATGAAGTAGAGAAAAAATTAGGGGAATATGGCTTTAGTAAAAGTGAAGCCATAGACTACAGCATATGCCTTTCAGAAGCTGTCTTAAATGCTCAACGACACTCTCTTAAATTGGAAGAAGGGAAGAAATTTTCCCTTGAGTTTTATATTGCAGATAAATTGGTTTTAATGACAATTAGCTCTGTTGGCGAACCATATAACATCAAGAAATCTGTTGAGTGTATAAAAAACATGCAGATAGATTTATACAGAGAATGCGGCAGAGGAAATGCGATAATGATTTCCATGTGCGATTTCTTTCATGTTCTTGCAGATGGCAATGAAACTGAAGTAACTTTGGGGAAGATTGCTTCTTAGAGTTTTATTAATAACAACTTGAACTTGCCCGAATTAGTTGAAAACTACTTGAATATCTCCATTTTTTAGCATTAAGCAGATTGTTTATCTATTGCTAATTCTCTGCTGTAAATGAATAATTAAATTAAAAAATATAATTTTAGGTTAACAGCTTTATTAGTGTAAGGTAAACCAGCAATATTAACATAAAAAATTACTCACCCCTATCGCTGTGCATTTTATTATTAACAATTATGGAAAATCCGCGAATGAAATGAGCGGGTAATAGACTAAAGAAGATTATCTAAAGGCAATATATCATCTTGAAGAAGAATACTCCCGGCCGGTTAAAATAAAAGACCTTGAAAACTATTTAAAAAGATCAAAGTCAACTATTTCTGAAAGAATAAAAGAGCTAAATAAGCAGGGATTAATAAAGCAAGGCGATAATGTTCTGCTAAAATTCACGAAAAAGGGATACAATATTGCAAGAAAGCTGACTTACAAACACCGAATAATTGAGGTCTTTCTTTATAATATTCTTAAAATCAGCAGAAACAAAATTCATGAAGAGGCAAATAAATTGGAGCACGCTTTTTCAGATGATTCGATAAAAAGGATAAATAAACTTCTCAATAATCCAAAATTAGACCCGCATGGGCAAAAAATTAGCGTGTGAAGGATATGAAAAACAAAATGAAAAAAACCCCGAAAATAAAAATAGCGCTTGGCAGCCTTATAGTATTATTTTTAATACTCTTTATTGCTTTCATCGTCTTAATTTCAGATTATTCTGAAAAAGGAGCAACAAACAGCCCATACAGCAAGGTGGACAGTGAATTTGATTATGCTAAATTAGAGGCGACGGCTCAGATGAGTGGCGGGGCTCAGGGATTTGTCGGAGAAGATGCAATTGGAATTAATCCTACAGAGTTTTTGACAACCTGGAATTTTAATAATTTGCCTACGGATGAACGTTCAAAATATTATAAAGAAACTCGATTGGGAGACGGAACTTTGCTGAGAGAATATTGGATTTATGCCATAGACAGAGAAATTGAAGTTGCTCCAGGAATTTTTTATCCTGCATGGACTTATAATGGCCAGGTGCCAGGACCAACGATAAGAGCAACAGAGGGAGATACTGTCAGAATACATTTTATAAATGGGGGTACAAAATCTCATTCTATCCATACGCATGGTTTTCATACGAACGCAATGGATGGGGTTATGTCTCAGGAACAAGGATTGCTTTTGCCAGACGAGTCTTATGTTTATGAATTTAAAGCTGAGCCGTTTGGAACGCATGTTTATCATTGCCATGGCATACCGGTTACAGAACATATAGCAAGGGGGTTACATGGGGCATATATTGTTGATCCCCTAAAAGATACAAGGCCAAAACCAGACAAAGAGTTTGTCATGGTCATGAATGGTTTTGACGTTAATTTCGACGGTGAAAATGAAATCTACGCTGTAAATTCAATAGCATTCGAGTATGTAAGAAATCCAATTAAAGTAAAGCAAGGGGAGCTTGTAAGAATTTATTTGAGCAACATGCTGGAATTTGACGCAATAAATTCTTTTCATGTCCATGCAAACTTTTTTGAAGAATATCCAACCGGCACAAAGCTTGAGCCAGATTTTTTTACAGACATTACTGTTATGGGCCAGGGAGAAAGATCAATTCTTGATATGCGGTTTAAATATCAAGGAAAGTATATGTTTCATGCCCACAAAACAGAGTTTGCTGAGCTTGGCTGGACGGGGTTTTTTGAGGTGGAAGAATGATGAACAAAAAAATGCTGTTTACTGCAGTGTTTCCGATTTTTCTGCTTTTTGCCCTGTTTTTTATTTTTACAAGTTATGGTCCAATTGGAGTTTTCAAAACAGATCTTCCTCAAGTTGAAAAAATTTTCATTGAAAGATTTGAACTTGAACCAGGCATAATTTACATTCATATAGTTAATGATGGTCCTGAACAGGTAACCATTTCACAGATTACGGTTAACGAAATGTTCTGGAATTTTGAAATGTTTGAAGATAATATTTTTAAGCCGCTTGAACGAGGAGTATTAAAATTAAACTATCCGTGGGTGGAAGGTGACCCATATAGAATTGTTATCTTTGCAAGTGATGGAGTTACATTCGACGGTGAAATTGAAGTTGCCACTTCTACTCCGAAATTCAACTGGATTTATTTTAAGTCATTTGTGATGCTTGGCTTATACGTTGGAGTTATACCTATACTGGTTGGGTTGCTGTGGTTTCCTTTCTTAAGAAGGCTAAATCGCAGATGGTATTATTTCCTTTTATCTTTAACAATTGGACTTTTAGCATTTTTAGGGTTTGACACTTTGGCAGAAGCATTTGGATTAATTGGGGAAATGCCACAATCATACAACGGAGTCGGGATTTTGGTTCTTGGGTTTTTTTTGGCTATCCTAACACTTTCGGCAATCAGCCATAAGATCAAGAGTTTTGGCGCTGAAAAAAACGAACACCATAAATCACTTACGTGGGGATACTTTATTGCTATAGGAATTGGATTGCACAATCTTGGAGAGGGGCTTGCGATTGGAAGTGCATATTCCATAGGTGAAATTGCCCTTGGCAGCGCTCTCGTTGTAGGATTTATGATACATAATGTTACAGAAGGCATTGCAATTGTTGCGCCGCTGACAAAAAATTACGAACGCATTAAACACTTAATTATTCATTTAATTGCAATGGGAGGAATAGCAGGTGGGCCAACAATTATCGGAACTCTTATTGGGGGATTTTCATACTCTACCGCCTTGAGCGTATTTTTCCTGGCAATCGGCGCTGGAGCAATCTTTGATGTTGCATTTGACATTCTTTACAGCATGGCAAAAGAAAAAGGGCAGTCTTTATTTACCATCACAAATGTGCTCGGATTTTTTGCCGGGTTGCTTGTAATTTATCTCACTGGATTTTTGGTTTTAGGATAGAAATAAATTAAACACCAAGAATAAATAAAATGTCAAAAATAAAATTTTTTTTAAGTTAATCAGGGAAAGGAGTCTCTGGATGTTTATGGGCTCTGGCTTGGTTGTCAGCGTTGCCTATATTGATCCGGGAAACTGGGGGACAAATATTGGCGGAGGATCCTCTTTTAACTACAATCTTCTCTGGGTTATTTGGATGGCCAGCGGAATGGCAATGCTTTTCCAGTACCTTTCTGGAAAAATTGGAATTGCGGGATATTCTCTTGCAGAATTAATAAGGATAAGAATAAAAAACAAAAGAATGGTTTTTCTTTACTGGATTTTGGCAGAGTTTGCGATTCTTGCAACAGATTTGGCGGAATTTCTCGGAATAGTTGTGGCGATGAATCTTCTATTTAACATTCCTCTTATATGGGGGGCTTACATAGCATCGGCAGAAGTCCTGCTGTTTTTATTTTTAACAAGTAAAAAATTCAGGATTTTGGAGAAAGCATTTATGGGATTTGTCGGAATTATCGGCTTGGTTTTTGTTTACGAGGTCATAATTACCAAGCCGGATTTTACCCCAATTTTAATTCATTCTGTAAAGCCGATGCTCAACAAAGAAAGCATACTCATTGCTGTCGGAATAATTGGGGCAACGGTAATGCCGCACGCTCTGTTCGTCCATTCATGGCTTATAAAAAATAAAACAATCAACCCAATATTTAAGGATAAGTTCAAGGTTTTGAAATACCATCTGGTTGATAATGTTTTTTCCCTGACAATTGCCGGTTTTATCAATGCTGCAATGCTTATCATGGCTGCAGCAGCATTCTACCAGGTTGCGGAAGTTGCCACGCTTTCAGAAGCTTACAAAACCCTGATTCCTCTTTTTGGAAAATTTGCGGCTGTTGGATTTGCAGTAGCGCTTTTGTCTGCGGGAATATCATCGTCAATTACAGGAACTCTTGCAGGCCAGTCAATAATGGACGGGCTTACAGGATTTAAAATAAGCGTTTTCACCAGAAGAATAATAACGCGAGTCATTAATATAATTCCCATAACAATTGCAATCCTCATAGGAATGGAGCCTCTAAAAATTTTAATTTACAGCCAGACTGTTTTAAGCTTCTTAATTCCGCTCCCTTTAATCCCAATAATTATTTTCACAGCAAACAAAGAAATAATGGGCGATTTGGTGAACAAGAAATCCACAACAATCATAACAATAATTTTTGCTTCAGTAATATTAATGTTTAATTTTTATCTTTTGTATTCATTGTTTTTTTAGTTTGGAAGATTGATTCTTGGAGCTGTCACTTCCAAGATAGGCTCGCTCTTACTCGCAACCCCACTCGTCTTTGGATTATCTCGTGAAATTGCTCGACTCGCATATTAATGCGCTCGAAATTTTCTCGCGCTTGCCTTCATGATTAATATTAACTAAGTAAAGTCAGACACTCGACTCCGTCCAATTTTCCAGCATGAAAACTAAGCTAATAGGAAAATTAATTTTAGGTGATTGAGTACTTTTCGCACCAAAAAGGCTTAAATAATTGCTAAACTACGACGATAGTGATGATAAGGGGGTTTGCACGCAAGTATTTTGAATATTGTTCCGGAAGTGACCAAACCATCAATAACAACTATTGCAGGATTTCCCCTGGTTTTTCCCAAAGAATTCATAAGGCTCCTTGCTGAGACTTCCCTTATCTGCTCGAGATTTTTGTTTAAAATAACAGCTCTTCCGCTTCCCTGGTTTGAATCTGAAATTTCCCTTAATTTGTCTTTGTACTCTTTGGTTAACTGGACATCTCCGTTTAATATTATCTTTTTGATTATCTCGCGCTTATCTCAAAGCTTTTGGATGAAAAGCCGTTTTCGTTTCTCCCGCCTTTAAATTTAAAAAAAAACTCTTCTGGCGAGAACTTTTTTCTTAACTGCATCAAAATTTCTTTTCCAGTTAGCTCTTCAACTTCTTTTCCTTCCGGGGCAACTGCGATAGCGGCAATTTTTACATTATCAACAACGTTCTGCGCAATAAGTTTTCCGCCCCTGTCTCCGTCAACAAACAATACAATGTCTTTCTCCTTGCCAAGCTGCTTGATTTCGTCAGGAAGTTTTGTTCCGTTCATAGCAATTACATTTTTAACGCCGTTCTTTAAAAGATTCAAAACATCTGCTCTTCCCTCTACAACGATTATTTCTTTTTCAGATAAATCGCCGCAAGGCAGTTTAGAATCTCCATACTCGTTAATTCCGGCCATTCTCGTTGAATCTTTAATCTGGTTTGAAATTTCTCTCTTGTTTCCCCTGACATCCTCGATTCTCTCGACTTCAATTTGTGAATCGCAAGGCCCTATTCTTTCTATTGTTTCAATAGCAGCAGCCACCAAGGTTGTCTCTGATTGGTCAAGAGCTGTCGGAACTTTTATTTTTCCGCTGGTTCTCTTGTCGCTTCTCTCAAGCTCAACTTCTATTCTTCCAATCTTTCCTTCTTTTTGGAGCTCCCTCATTTCCAGGTCTGCCCCCAAAAGCCCTTCTGTCTGCCCAAAGATAGCTCCGATTATATCGGGCTTTTCTAATGCGCCTTCGGCTACAAAATTCGCATGTATCATATACTTTATAGATACTGGACTTATTTTTGCCATATTTTTTCTCCGTATTTAATTGTTTGAAATCTTATGATTCCAATAGAAAAATATCTTACTTGCCTCTTACCTTCTTCTCATCTACTCAAAATAAAGAGTGAATGTGATACGAACGTCCATGCTTGGCCATTCGAGTGAATGTGAAAGTGAATAATCAATGATATCTTTCTAACAATAGTTAATATGGGGGGAGGTTTTTAAACTTTGCCCCCTATTCTTTATAGTTAGATTAGTATTATCGAAGCGAGTTAAAGTTAACACCCTATACTCCACACTTCGTCCTTCTGATTTTGCTCTTTGGATTCCTTGTTTCATTCCTTCTGAGATTTCTTGATTAGGTTCTTGAGAAATACGATATTGTTACATTAACGTCACATTTATATAATCGTCTTACTCTTTATTAGCATAAGGAGGTGAGAAAATGATTAAATCTTGTCCAGAATGCAAATCA
>JACOYJ010000020.1 GCA_016181885.1 Candidatus Pacearchaeota archaeon
GCAGCCGATTGAAGGCGTGATAATTTTTAGGGTTTTTTTGGCGCTGGTTTTCGGGCTTATTTTGGGATTTCAAAGAGAGAGTACGAAGGTTCACGAGAAAAATTACGGTGTGGCGGGGATGAGAACGCATACGATTGTTGCGATGGGTGCGGCTTTGGTTTCCGCGATTGGGGCGCTCGCTTTTGCAGCAGATCCTATTCGCCTCGCAGCGTCGATTCTAACCGGAATTGGCTTCATCGGAGCGGGAACGATACTTGCGAACTCCGGCAGAATAAAAGGATTGGTAAATGCGGCGACGATATGGCTTGCGGCTTCGATAGGAATCGCAGTGGGACTTGGTTTTCTTGCCACAGCATTTGTTGCGACGATATTTTCTATACTTGTTTTGGAACTAAGAAGGTTTGAAAAGATAGATTAGTGTATAGCCCACAGACATATGTCCTACCTCTAGATTAACTAAGTAAAGTCAAACACTCGACTCCGTCTAATTTCTCAGCATGAAAACTAAATTAATGCAAAAACGATTTTTAATGCGGGGTTAAGATAAACAATTAATTAGGAAGATATCTTATACTAAGTTAATAGAACTAAGCTGAACAATGTGAGTTTAAGTTATCATCAATAAAAATTCGTGAAGCTGTACTGAGCGGCTAAATTTCCCAAAAATCCAGAAATGAACTCGATAACAATAACCTTTAAATATTAAGAATTTATAGAATAATAATGGGTGAAAGAGGCGGGCTTGGAAAAAAGAGTTTTCAATTTGTTTTAATAGCTTCAATAATTATTATTTTATCTTTGTCAATAGTTTCTGCAAGTTTCTTCGGTAATCTTTTAAAGAGCTTGGGAATCGGCAGGGCTCCAACTGCAACAGGATATGCTGGAAGCACAACATCTAACTGTTTTGATTCTGATGGAAAAAATAACTTCGATGTTTCTGGATACATTGATGTTAGCGGGTTACAGAGGCAGTATGATTTTTGCCTTGACTCGAGCAACGCTGTTGACTGGTTTTGCTGCGACCCAGATGTTGACCCAGAATGCTCAGCTGGAGGAGGAGATCCTCCAGCTGCATTAATTCTTCCATTAACAGGAAAAGCTATTGATAATCAAGTAGGTAAATCAACAACAAAAAACTGCGCAACTACTCCAAATCCTTTTTGCTTGAGTGGAGTATGTGTTGCCTGCGTTAGCGGAAGCCCATGCGGTCCAGAACAGGGAAACACCGGAGAATGCAACATGGGGCAGAGTGTTTGCAGCAACGGAACATATTCAAGTTGCAGTGGAGCTGTTTATCCTGTTGGAGAAATTTGTGACAATAAAGATAATGATTGTGATGGATTGATTGATGAGGATGGGGTTTGTGGTGGTGGAGGTTGTCCTGATATAGATGCGGATAGATATACAACTGAAGCTAATCCTACAACGTGTAATAATGACTGTAATGGATTAACATGCCTCGGCGGAAGCGACTGCAATGACAATAGTTCTTTGATAAATCCAGGAAGGCAGGAAATTTGTGGAGATGGAATTGATAATGACTGCAATCCTGCTACGAGTGATACTTGCCCAGTATCTTGTACCCCTGCAACATGTTCAAGTTTAGGAAAACAATGTGGTACTTGGGCTAATGGAACAACAAATGCCTGTGCCGGTTCTTTGAACTGCGGTTCTTGTCAATCAGGATATTCATGTAACGCCACAGGTCAATGCATAAATAATTGCGGCAACGGGGTTTGCGACATCGGAGAAACATCGTCAAGCTGTTCTGCTGATTGTCAGCCGACAACTTGCACATATTCCTGTGGAACAAAAAACTGCGGAACTGTTGCAGATAGCTGCGGTGCTCAAAGAAGTTGTGGAACGTGTAATTCTGGATATTCGTGCGATACTAATCAAGTTTGTCAATCAACATGCGTAGATGCTGATGGAGATAGTTACATGAAATACGATGCTGCTTTATGCCCCACAGGAAAAGACTGCAATGACAATAGTATAGGAATAAATCCTGGCGCTACAGAATTGTGCGATGCAATTGATCAAGACTGCGATGGAAACCCGACAAACGATGTCACAATACAAATATGCGGACCAACAGGAGTTTCTTTCGCAAATACATCAATATGCAAACAAGGGACAAAATCATGTTCATCTGCTGGAAGTTTTGGCCAATGCCTAGGAGCAGTCGAGCCTGAAGAAGAAATTTGTGACGACGATATAGATAATGACTGTGATGGCAGTATAGATGAAGGCTGTGGCTGCGCAGAAGGAGAAACAAAATCTTGCGACTCTGGAGAAATATGCAAGGAAGGCGAACAAGCTTGTGTGGACGGAGAATGGGGAGTATGCGAAATTAAAGGGGACGTTGCTGGATGCAATGTAAATACCGCCTGCACTTCCGGAGTTTTAGAAATCTGCGGGAGCAACGTAGGAGAATGCCAAGTAGGCTCGAGAGTGTGCAGCCTGGGCGGAGAATGGGGAGCGTGCGACAATAAAGAACCAGAAGAAGAATTATGCGATGGTTTGGACAATGACTGCGATGGAAATGTTGACGAAGACTGCGGAAGCTCAAGAAGAGCGGAAGAGCTTGGAAGCTGGGATATAATAACTGGCGAAGACGAAACTTCCGGAGAGGAAGAGCAGACTCCCGTAGCCGGCAAAGAAAAAAGTTTCTGGGAAATATTATGGGAAATATTGTCAAAAATAATTAATGTTGCAAGAATTCTTTTAGGTCAATCAGGAGCAATAACTGAAGGCATTACTAAGTTCGAGGAGCCGGCAAAATGCGCTGATGCTGATGGAGGAATAAGCTATCTTGTAAAAGGCTCTGGAAAAGGTTTCACTCAGGACAATGTTGAAATTTGGTTCCAGGATTTCTGCTACGAAAATGAAATGAACAACCAGATGGAAACTTGCGCCGGAGATGATTGTTATTTAGCTGAAAAATACTGCGACGGCAACAAAGTCAAGACAGAAATGAAGGTTACTTGCGAGTTTGGATGCGCTGATGGAGCCTGCATCCCGACAGCAGGAGACAGCGAAGCCTGCCAGCCATACTTCGACAGGGATTTATGGGAATGGATTTCTCCATGCGGGTGATTTTTTTAATAAAGGTTAATATAATACCCTCTTTTTAGCAAGGTTGATTGAATAAGCTAATCAAAGCGAGTTTAATTTAATCCAAAAAAAATTAATATTAAAACAAACTAATGGAGATAATATTCTAAAGTTGGATGGCGAACAAGATAATAAAAATATATCTGAGTTATCATAAATTATTTTTTAGGGTTAATATCTTAAGTAAAAATTAATGGGAAAAATAATTTTTATGCGGGTTTAATGTTATTAGATTACTTTTATTTTAAAGAGATCTCATATAAATAAGCTGAATAAAGTGAAATGAAATCAATCCATTGTAAATTTTAAAGTTTGGTTAAGCTGAACAAAGCGAGTTTAAGTTATCATTAATAAAGATTCTCCGCCGATAAAGATAGGATAATATTGACTAAGCTAAACCACGAGAATTTAGATTAATCCAATACTAAATTAATGTGAATAACTATTTGATGCGGAGTTTATATTTATTTAAGTTGGGTTAATATAAATAAGCTGAACAATGCGCACCCAAATTAAGATTAATAAAATATCCGAGCCGTTAGGCGAGTGTAAGATTTTGGTTGGGTAAGCGTTTTTTTGAAGCTAAAAGTTTTGAAGTTAGGTTGATATAACTAAAGTGAGTTCGAGTTATCTACTAATTTCAATAACTCAAAATTATCTCCGAGTTAACGTTTTTTTATTAGCGAAAAACATGGCGAAGCCAGTTTCGAGTGCATTAATATGTGGGCCGAGTGATTTCACGAAGCGTGGCGCTAAATTAGTTTGAGTGAAATCACTAGTGAAATAAAGCAGAGCGGGACTATACTGCAGAAAATCAGCGCTGGCTTTAAACATAAAAATTTATAACCCTCTTTTTATTTGTAAAGAAATGTCCAAATTTTATTCTTATTCGAGGCTGGAGACTTTTGAGAAATGCCCCCTGAAGTTCAAATTTAAATACATAGACAAAATAATCCCTGAAGTTGAAAAAACAATTGAGGCTCATCTCGGAAAATTGGTTCACTCTGCATTAGAATGGCTCTACAAAGAAGTAAAAAACAAAAAAACCCCAAGCATAGATGAACTGATAAAATTTTATGTAAGTGAGTGGGAAAAAGAATTCACCCCAAAAATAATAGTTGTAAGAAAAGAGATGACTTTCGGAGATTATCTAAATAAAGGCGTTGAATTCCTTGCTGCGTACTACTTGAAGAACAAGCCATTCGACGACAACACCATTGAAGTTGAAAAACAGATAAATTTAAGTTTAGATGACGAGGGAAAGTACAAAATAAGGGGATTTATAGACAGATTAACATACAATCTTTCAACGGGCGAATATGAAATTCACGACTACAAGACAGCTAATTCGCCGTCAATAGAATCATTAAAAAATGACAGGCAATTATCACTATATTCTCTGGCAATAAAAGAGCTTTTTGGAAAGGATAAAGAAGTGCGAATGGTCTGGCACTTTCTGGCCTTAAATAAAAAATTTCATATTAAAAAAACCAACGAGGAGCTAACTGCGCTAAAAGAAGAGGTAAAAAGGCTGGTTGAAAAAATCGAGGCAACAAATGATTTTCCGCCAAAAAAATCAGCCCTCTGCAGCTGGTGTGAATACAAAAGCATATGCCCTGCCTGGGGAAACGCGCCTCCAAAAATAGAAAAGCAAAAATCTCTTGAAGAAATAAAAGAAGAAAATTCAAAGCCTCTGGATATATGGGGTTAAAAATCATAAAATTGTAAAATAAATTCGCAATCTTAACATAAAAATTGTCCGCCCAAATATTCTGTGCCTTTATCATTAATAGCCAATAGCAAATCTGCTAATGAAATGAGCAGTTACGGTAAAGAACATTAATATTTCCCAAAAAATGCAATCCATGAATAATATATTATTAAACTAATAATTGCATCTTATCCTCAATAAAATAACAGTGTCTAACATAATGGATTTTTATTAATATTCAATTTTTAGTTTTATTTGATAATTAAGGTAAATGTTTATATAAAGGAAATTGTTTCATCTTGCAACTTTATGCTCTTCCATTAAACTCCTCATAATAATGGTGAAGGAATTAAACTGCAGAATGTTGAGTTATGAACTGGCTTAACAGGAAAGAAACCTTTAAATAAATCTTTTTCTTAATTAATGCAAGAAAGATGGTGAATAATAAAAACGTTAAAGAAATGGAAGTGCCTTTTTGGATGATTGATGGTTTTATCGGAGTTCTCGCGTTGGTTATTTACAACTTCAGCCTATATTTGCTGACTGCCGTCGGGGTGGGGGGAATTATTGCGGCCATGGAAAATGCAATGGGCTATTTTGGGTTAAACACATTCTTAGACCTGGGTTTTAGCGCATCTTCAATGACTATTGGATTAGTAATAGTTTTCTTGTTTTGCTTCTGCCTGGGCGTGTTTATTGGGAATTTAGTGAGACAAAAAAGCAAATACAGATAATAACTGTAAAGTAGTTACAAGCATAAGTTTTATAAACTTCAATGTATTGAAAAAGATATGGCTAGCAGATACTATGAGAAGAATAATACTGGAATCTATGTATTAGAATTGGAAGGAAATTTTACAAGAGTCGATCAGCCTTCTGTAGACTCGCTTGAAAAGGCGGTTGAAGAACTCTTAAATAAACCAGAATTAAATGGAATGATAATCTATCAGGTCAGCGAAAACTTAAGAATAGGTTCTATGGGAACCAGCCAGATCATAAGCTTATGCGCTTCATTATCCAAAAGACCAGAATCAGTCAAGCCAAAATTCGTCGGGGTGAGGGGAACATTCGCGGAAATTCTTAAAAAATGCAGATTCGACAAAATTTTTAAGAGATATGATACTTTAGAGGAGGCTTTAGCGGATAATTAAAACTAATAAAAATGAAAAACAAAAAACAGCAAGAAATTGAAAAAAATGAGGAAGAAAGATTAATAAGACAGGATGTAATGGAATTGTTGAGATTAGATATGGAAAAATATCAGTTCAGATTTGGCGGATAAATATTTTATTTTTGGATTATGAATAACTTGAGTTTGTTTTGTTAAGTTTATTCCAACTGCTCCGAAATCGCCTAAGGTAGATTTCTTCGCTAAGAAAGACAAATTTATCTTTTGGATTTGGGAACAATTTCGGTTATAATTTCTGTATCCTTTTCAGTAATAGGATGATCCTTAGCGTCATCTATCAGAACAGAAGACACACCAACAACCTTAAGCTCTAAATCCCCGATACTATTTGAAAAAAGTTTAATTGTCTCCCCCACCCTAGGAGTGTGATTTATATAAGCTTGACGACGCTCTACCTCTTTATCATATTTTTTAATTACTAAATAATAAACTGGTGGATTTGGAAGATTCATAAAGAAAAGATAAGGGTTAAGTTTTTAAATATTTATATAGTATTAAGTCAACTTGTCAACTTAGCATTTGATAAAACAAAATGGGTAACACCTTATTACAGAAATCACCTATAAACTAAACCAGCAATCTTAACATAAAAAATTACTCACTCCTCTCGTCGTGCATTTTATTATTAACATTAATAACAAATCTGCGAATGAAATGAGCAGCTAATTTTATTTATTCTTTGCAGATTATTGAAGGAATTAAACTGCAGAAGGTTAAGTTATGAATTTGACTTAACATCCAGTATCTCCGAATGAGAGTTAGTATTTAAGAGTTATTCCATAAAGCTTATAAATATAAGATATCTAATAGATATATGAAGATTATTAAACTAATTTCTAAAACAGAACTAAAAATAAAGAATATTAAAGGATTTCTTAAAAGAAAAGTAACTAAATTTGGAACTTCTGCTAAAGTAGACTGTCCTAAGGAGTTTTTAGGAAAGACAGTCTACTTGGTGATTACAGATGAATGAAAAAAGATTATGCAATGATTTAGATGCTTTAATGCATTTTATCGATGATAGTTTAGGAATAGATAGAACAAAAAATAGTATAAACGGTTTTAATCTTGTTGTTCCTTTAACAGAATCCTCTGCTTATAATTCTTATTTAGAAACTGTGAGTAATAAAACAGATACTTTATATTTGAAAATAAAGGAATCATTGATAAGCATGACAGAATATTCTTATCTTGATTACATAAAAAGATTATCTGCAAAATTTAAGCTGAATGAAAAAGAAGTTATCCTCGCCTTTGATTATACTGATGAAGATTTTTATGGAGAGGTGCAGGGATTTGATATTCATGGGTGGACGGGAAAAGATGCAATTACTGGACATTTCAAGTTTCTTACTTGCAGTATAATCTCCGACGACATTCCTGAAAAAATACCTTTAATTTCTGTTCCGATAAAGATAGGCCATTACAAAAGCCAGACAATAATTTATTGCCTATCTTTAATCAAAGAATATATTGGGAAAATAAATTTAATCTTATTCGACAGGGGATTTTACAATAATGATTTGATGTTCGAATTGACAAAATTAAATTATCCTTATCTAATCTTTGTTCCAAAAAGAAGTTATTTGAAGAATTAGAAGAAAAGAAAACAATTTTTGTTCACGATTATACTGTGAACAAAAATCAATCTAAATATGATGGAGAAAAATATCTCGCGTTCCTTAAACAAATTTATGATCCAAGAAGCGATAAAAATTATGATTGGATATTTGCAACTAACGTCGAGGAAATAGTTTTAGAAGATTGTCTTGCACAATATAAAAAAAGATGGCGGATTGAAACTAAGTTCAGGGTTCAAGATGAAGCAAGAATAAAATGCAAATCAAAAGAAATGAAGATTAGATATTTTTTATTTATGTTCGAGCAAATGCTTCAAACTACATGGATCTGTTTTCATAAAGAGGAAGGATCGTTTAAAGAATTTTTAATCGAGCTAGCAAAAATGTCGAGAAAGTGGACGAAAACTTAAGAAACATAATCTTTAAAGAACAAGAATACTCTTTTGAAGGGAGCTTATTATGATTATTAAGTTAGAATAAGGTAGAGGAATCTATCTTATTTTGTTTGTTGTTTCGGAGATACTGCCTCCATCAAATACCTTTTTAAACAAATTAAACCACCAAAATCACATGGTTCCACTAAACTATATAATAAACTATACAACCATCGGACCAATATTAATATTTATGGGAATAATTTTCTTGATATTTAATAGGAAATGGAGAGAGAAAGTTATGAAGGCGGCTTGGAACTTAGCTGGCATAGGCCTACACAAGTGGGTTAGGGATCAGTGATAATAGAATAAGAACACACATATTTCTATAAAATAAATCGAACCGAAGGACTTTTAAACCAATTTCTTCTCTAACTTTTATGAAGCGATCATCAAGGCGTTGGAAAAAGAAAAACCAGATGCGCTGGAAATGGCAGCGAAAGAAGCTTAGAAAAGAAAAGCACAAAAGAAAGGTAAGAAGAGCTAGATCTATTTAATTATTAAGCAAGTTGTTTTTAACAAAACGCTTAAAGCAGGGTCAATTTAATTCTGACGTTAATTATTTTAACCCTAATTTGACGATATTTTGGATTAAGTTAATTATTATATCCTCTGTTAATTCATCCCGTAACTTAAATCAATCTGCTTAAAGATTTGTTTTGGGCTAATCCATTTTCATATGAGTTAGTTGTATAATCGTGTAACGAGCCGAGAATCCTACTACTGAATGACTAATTAGAATACAGAGAAAGTTCTCAACACAATAATCTTTATAAGCGAATTTAATTTTTAGAATATATGGTGAACGGAAGCGAGATTTGGACAGAGAAATACAGGCCTTCTCTTTTTTCTGAGGTTGTTGGCCAGGACGAAATAATCAAAAGAGTGGGATCTTTGGTTAATTCTATGAATATTCCCCATTTGCTTTTTGCAGGCCCAGCGGGAACAGGCAAGTCAACTCTCGCCTTGATAATTGTAAAAACTTTATACAAGGAAAACTGGCGGGATAATTATTTGGAATTAAACGCAAGCGATGAAAGGGGAATACAGATAGTAAGGGAAAAAGTAAAAAACTTTGCGAGAACTAAGTCATTGGGAGATGTTCCATTTAAGACAATTTTCCTTGATGAAGCTGATGCTTTGACACCAGAAGCCCAGCAGGCGCTAAGGAGAATTATGGAAAATTATTCAACAACATGCAGATTTATCCTTTCCTGCAACTATTCCTCTAAGATTATAGACCCCATACAGTCAAGATGCGCTTTATTTAGATTTAAGATTCTTGAAAAAAAAGATATCCAAAAAGTAATGGACAAGATTTCAAAAGGCGAAAATATAATTATAGAGCCCTCAGCGGCAGAAATAATATATGAGGGCAGCGAGGGTGACTGCAGAAAGTGCATAAATATCCTGCAGTCTACGGCGTCAGTTTCTCCATCAATAACAAAAGAGCTTGTTTCAACAATAATTTCAAGCGCCAAGCCAAAGGATATCCGCATTGTCCTCGATTATGCCCTTTCCGGAGATTTTGAAAAATCAAGAGAAAAACTTTTAGACATAATGCTAAAAGAAAGCATCTCGGGACAGGATGTGATAAAAGCTGTTCAAAAAGAAATTTGGAACCTTCCAGTAGAACCGGAGCTAAAGGTAAGGCTCACAGAAAAAACAGGAGAAACGGAATTCAGAATTGTCGAGGGTTCAGACCCGTTTATACAGTTGCAGTCCCTCTTAGCGAGTTTTGTATTAGCCGGGATTGCCAAATAAAAATGGACCAGCCAAACGCGCTTGAGAAAGAAGTGAAAAAAATAAAGCTTTACGATGAATTTTACCAAGAAAACCGGATATTGTTCAATGAAGATCGTCAAGAATTCATGTTCAAACAAATGAGATATGTTGAAGAAAAGTTTAGAGAGTGGAAATATGAAAGGAGAAAGAAAGATGGCTAAAAAAGAAAATAATAGGCCAAAAATAGGAATAGCAATAATTATTTTAAAGAACGAAGAAGTCTTGCTTGGAAAAAGAAATGGGGCTCATGGGGCGGGAACATGGAGTTTCCCGGGAGGAAAATTAGATATTTGGGAAAATCTTAAAGACTGCGCAAAACGCGAAACAAGAGAAGAGACAGGTTTAGAGGTTGAATTAATCGACGAGAATCCTATAGCAATAACAAACGATATGTTTTTCAAAGACGAAAAACACTACGTCACTTTGTATTTCAGGGCAAGATATATTTCCGGAGAGCCCAGAATAATGGAACCTGAGAAATGCGGGGAGTGGAAATGGTTTAAATGGGGTTATTTTCCAAACAATTTATTTCTATGCGTTGATAATTTAATTAAAACGGGGTATAACCCGCTAAAATAAAATGGTGAATTATGAAACAATCCCTAAGGTAATGACTTTATGCGAAAGCACGAGGTTTAAAAATCAATTCTTGGAGGTTAATAAAAAGCTAACGCTTGAGGGAGTGATTGTTTTAATGCCTGGAGTTTTTGCACATAATGATGACGAAAAACTAACGCCAGAGCAAAAAGAAAGGCTTGACTTATTGCACAAAAGGAAAATAGATTTATCAGACGGCATATTTGTTATAAATGTTAATGGTTATATTGGAGAAAGCACACAATCAGAGATAGAATATGCTCAACAAAGAAGAAAAATAGTGGAATATTATGAAAAATGAAAACAGAAAAACAGGATATTCCGTGGACAGAGAAATACAGGCCCGCTTACTTTGCAGAGGTTAAAGGGCAGGAACTTGCAATCCAGAAGGTAAAAGAGTTTGCTAATCCATTTAAGTTTATTGGAGAAAATGCAACTTCAAGAACACTTGCCCCTTTAATGAAAAAAAAGCAGTCAAAAAAAGCTCTCATATTGCATGGCCCGCCTGGAACAGGAAAGACAACTCTTGCAATAGTCGCTGCGAAAGAGGCTGGAGCAGAGCTGTTCGAGTTAAATGCTTCTGACTTAAGGGATAAAAAAAAGCTTCAGGAAATTTTGAAGCCTGCGCTGGAACAAAAGTCTCTCCTTTCACATGCAAAAATAATTCTCATCGATGAAGTTGATGGAATATCTAAAATAGACCTTGGAGGGCTTTCTGAATTATTGGTTTTAATTGAGGAGTCAAATGTCCCGATAATAATTACCGCAAACGATATCTGGGACAGAAGATTTAATCCTTTAAGGGCAAAGGCTGAGCTTATTAAAGTAAGGGAGATAGATTACAGGACAATAAGAGATATATTAATAAAAATATTGAATAAGGAAAAACTATTCATAAACCCCGATGTGTTGACCACGATTGCGATAAAAGTTAAGGGGGATGTCAGAGCTGCAATAAACGACCTTCAGGCAATTGTCAAAATAAAAGATTTCTCTGGAATAACCTTCGATGAAAGAAACAAAGAAATAGATATTTTCAATGCATTAAAATTTATCTTAAAAGAAAAGCCAAGTGAGGAGACATTAAGAATTTTTGATTATGTAAATCTGCCATTGGATGAAATAATTTTATGGGTAGAGGAAAATATTCCGCTAGAGTATGGGGGGGAAGAACTGGCGAGAGCATGCGACTTATTGAGCAAGGCTGATGTTTTCAAGGGGAGAATTTACAAACAGCAATACTGGAGATTTTTAATTTACGAGAGTTTCTTTTTAAGCTACGGAATTTCTGCATCCAAGAAGACAGCAAAAACAGGCTTTACCATTTATAAAAAACCAGAAAGAATCTTGAAAATTTGGCTTCACAATCAAAGAACGGCAAAAAAGAAATCTATAGCCCAAAAATACGCAAAACATGTTCACGTCGGTGAAAAGCGAGCCTTAAATGAATTCCCCATAATAAAGAACTTCATAAAATCCAATCAAAATATCCAGAAAGAGCTAAAGCTCGATGAGGAAGAGATTGAGTATTTGGGGAAATGAAGCTTTAATATAGATAACTCCATTTAACAATTAAAATTCTAATCTGATTTGTTTTTTGAAAATTTAGGATCATAGTATAAGCTTATGCAAAAGATACATGAAAAAAATAGATTTCACTTCTCAAAATAGCTATAATCATCTTCATTAATAAATACATATAAAACTTTGCTATTTTTATCTAAAAGCTCAAGGGCACAAATATCATTGCTACGCTTCCAGCGTTCACACTTTGGATGATAGATTCTAACTCGATCTCCATCCTTAATGACAGTAGTTAAATGTTCAATAGTGCGTTTTTTACGATCTCCATTATTTTGCTCGAGATAAAAGGAAGTTTGGTATCTTATATAGTCAAAAGAAGCATCTGGCTAAAAAACAAGGGTTGTTGGAGATCTTACTATTCCCTCTAAACATCTAAGATCAGGATCAATCTTACCACCTTTAAATTTAATCATAGAATTAATCAAATAGTGTACTTTTTAAATATTATCAAACTGTTAAGTCCACATAGAATCTTAACATCATAACTTTTCCTTTAAAATTGCTCATAGAAGGATTTGTCAAGAACCACTGGTCACCGCTCGCAATATCTGACGTCGCTCGCTATAGACCAGTGGCATGCAGTCAATGAGCTACAGGATATTTCTGGCCTAAAATA
>JACOYJ010000021.1 GCA_016181885.1 Candidatus Pacearchaeota archaeon
TGCAAGTTGATGAGGAAGCTTTGCTTCCGATTCATATCGCGAAAGCGATACTCTTTGACAAGGAAGAAAGAGCGGCCGTGACCCGGGTTCGAATCCCGGTCGGGGCGTTATTAAGTTCTGGATTCAAGTAAGAACTCAAATGAGAGATTCGGACGAAGAGAGAAGAATCCGAGCGATTTCACGAAGAAGTAGTTTAATTTTAATAATCAAGCGAGGTTGCGAGAGGGCGGGCGTGTCTTAATTAAAAGATTTTAGACGAAACATTTAAATAGAAGTAAGATTAATCTTATTTATGATAATTGGTACAACAAAGATGAGTTCGAGAGGGCAAGTAGTACTCCCCTTAGACATACGAAAGGATATTAAAGAGGGGGATAGGTTAATTGTAATCAGGAGAGACGATGAAATAATTCTAAAAAAATCCATTCCAGAAACAGCCCTATGGTCAGAGAAATCCCTGGCAAAGACTTGGTTGAATAAAGAGGAAGATGAAATATGGAAAGACTTGTAAAAGGAGACATAGTTGTCATAGATTTTCCTTTTTCAGATTTAGTGCGGATTAAACGAAGACCAGTTTTAATTATTAAGATTCCAAGAGGAGAAGATATAATCGTCAATCAAATAACAGGAAAATCCTACGAATCACCTGTTGAGATTTCTATTAATAAAAAAGATTTTAGAGAAGGTAAATTAAAGGTTGATAGTTATCTCAGGCTGGATAAAATTTTTTCTATAGAAAAATCATTAATAAAATATAAAATAGGATCATTAAAACCTGAAAAATTTAAGGAGATTATGGATAGGGTAGTTTCGTTCTTGAAAGATTAGCTATGTCTGGCCGCAGTTTTGCAGGCATTCTTCAGAATTATATTTTCATCTTCTCAGCATACTCACTTATTAAAGGAATTTCTTTCATTTTTCCGCTTAGCGCATAAATCCAGCTCATTGCCCAGAAAACTAATCCAGCAATATTGACTATCGGGCTTATTATTTTGCCTATAAAAGGAATCCATTCTGTTACCATTGCTATCATAAAAATAATAAATATGATTAAAGACTGTTTTGCGTAGTGCATTACATATTTATCATCTTTTTTTGCTAACAAGGCGATTATAAATCCAATTATGCTAAGAAACGCTGCTATAAAGGCAAAAAGTTTTGAATCGTCATTCTTATTTTTCATTTCTTTTTTCATGGCTAGATTAGGTCAATTTAACTTTTAAATGTTTTTGTCGGTAGGTTTAAATATATTGGAAGTTAAATATTTTTGCAGACGAGCCTGTAGCTCAGCTTGGTTTAGAGCACTGCTCTTATATGAGTTTAATTCGATAGAATTAATCCAAACTTGGAAACTTCTAAGTGAGGCAGGGGTCCACGGTTCAAATCCGTGCAGGCTCATTCTTTTCTCGTCTTTATAATAATCTTTAAATAGTTACCCTACCGTATTTTATTGAATAAAAAGGGGTTTTGAGGGGATCAAGACTTTCATCGGAGGCATAGAAAGAAAGTTGCTTGAGGGATTTAAAACCGTAGGTTTTAAATGGTTTATAAGAAATTTATAAAAAAAGATGGGAAGCTTTACGGGCCTTATTTGTATCATAGCGTTAAAAAAGATGGTAAGGTAACTACAAATTATTTAGGAAAGCATAGTGAGAAAAAAATAGTGAAAGGTTATAATTTCTCTTTTATAAAAAACTCTCAAAATAGAAAATTAATTGTAGGAATTCTTAGTATTATGCTGATTGTACTGCTAATTTATCTTGTTTTTGTTTTACAGTTTGGAGCTACTGGAAAAGCATCTTTAGATATTCAAAGCGTTTATGCTGAAGGAGAGAATTTGAAAGGGCAAGTAAATTTAATACTGAAACAAGGTGAGCTTTTTCCGACCGATTCGCAGGTGGTAATAGATAATGTTGGAAAAGTTGAGCAGTATTTATTGGATAGTTTAATTTACAATGAAAAAGTTACGGGGGATTTTTATGTTGAAGGACAGAATATTTCCGGATATGGCGAGGGATATGGTATTCCGGGAAATAAGGAAGTATTTCCTCAAGTTTTATTTTCTTTTAGAGTAGTTCCTAGCGTAAGTTTGGATAATGATTCGACTGGGAACGTTTCGGCTGGGGGTGGAGGCGGAGGAACGGGCGGGGAAGGAGAATTTGATGTGGAAATTGTTGTTAATGATACGCCTTCTGAGCCTATTACAAATGAAACTCCTATTGAGCCTACTATAAATGAAAGCGCTTCTGTGAATGAAACTCCATTTGAGGAGCCACCCCAGTCTCCCAAAGAAGAGGCAACTCCAGATATTCCTATTCAAGAGCCTCCAGTTGAGGAAATTATACCAACCGAAGAAACAACAAGCCCCCCTGAACCTTCAGAGGGAAGCTTGACTCCAAGTGATTCAAGTTCTAGTGAAAGTACTGAAGATTCAACATCCTCTGAAACAAGTAGTGATTCTGATTCTTCAAGTGAAGGTGCTTCAATAACTGGAGAAGTAACTGCAGGAGAAGTTATTGAAGGAATTGTTTCAAAAAACTCTCCTTATGAATATATTTTACCCGAAGGAGTTGATGTTGAGGTGATAAATGGTTCTCATCCAGTTAGTTTTAGTATTGTTGATGGCAAAGTAATCTTTACAACAGATTATTCTGAGATGCAGCAAGGCTTCGGGCAAGAATTTATTGGAAATGAGAGATTAATAATTCCAATAAACCTTACTGAATTAGGAATTTTAGCAAGAAATGGCGTTTTAACTATTTCTTTTATTTATTCTGATATTGAGCTAACTTCTTCAAGCAAAGAGATAACTGTAATTAGCAATGATACTATTAATAATTCTTTAATTGAGGAAATTCCACTCTCTATTGAACTAAATGTAACTGGAAATATTTCTGACACTATTTCAGCGATTCAGTTTGATGCAGTTTTAGGTCAGCCTGTTAAGTGGAAAGTTATTGTTAAACCTGATAAAAAAGGAGAGTTTATAGTTAAACTTCCAAAAGAAGCTGAAAATATTTATTTAATTGTGGCTGATGAAACTCTTTTGGAAGATGGTCAAGTCAGCATGATTAATGAAACAGGAGCAAATGCCGGAAATGAGACTCAAAATTCTACAGGTTTTGGAATAACCGGCGGTGCTGTAACTGAAACAACTGGAAATTCTGATTTAAATATAAGTTCTAATGAAAGTTTGAATGAAACAATAGATAGTATCAAGGTAGAATCCAAAGAAAGATTTAAAGAGGTTGTATTTGACGCCAAGTTTAAGGAGTATTCAGTGGAATATGAAACCCCAGCCCCTTATTCCATTGAAGAAGAAATTCCTAAAGGTGAGAGAATAAAAGTTATAGGTCCAGAGACAGTCCATTATAAAGATGTTTTAATCTTTACAAACTTATCTGAAAATTTAAATGTCAAAAATCCAGGTAGTGTAACTATTTATTGGGTTGAAAAAGATATTTTTGTTCCAATTCAAGATATTCAGGATAAAAATAATAACGGGGTTTATGATTACATTGAGTTTATTGCGCCTGAGTTGAGCAACCAAACCTTTGAAATAATAGTTATTACAAAAGCAGAGCATTTGGATGAAAACAAAACCTTTGTTTCAGATATTTATGAGCAAGTTAAGGAGCTTGACGGAGTTTGGAGCGAGACAATACCAGAAAATCATTTTGTCAGAGTAACCTTTGAGCAAAATCTTACAAGTGAAAATGACATAACAATTTATCCAAAAATTGTAAACGGAACTCCGAGAATTGAAGTTTATGAATTTAATGGAAGTGATATTATTGCAACTTTTGAAAGCTTAAACTCTAATGAATATAATAAAGTATTTTTGACTGGATTGGCTGAAAATCATAGCCAAGATACTTTTGATTTAAGAGTTTTAAACGGAAGTGTTGAATTTGATCACATAATCGATCCAATTGTTCCTATAACGGAATTTTTTGAAGATTGTGTCAGCATATCTGAGTGGACTGTAAACTCTTGGTATGTTTCAAATCAATGGTGTGAAGCCACGAACACTAATGATGAAGCTATGACTTACGGTCCTATAAACTTATCCGACCCAAAAATTAATTATGCTAACCTTAGCATCTACCTTAATAATTCGGGATTTGAAGGTTTTGGTCAACCTATTTCTAAACAAGATTTTCTTTATTTTGATATAAGTAATAACAGCGGTGTAAGCTGGACTAATCTTATTACAAGTGGTGATAGTGGTTTTTTGAAGTACTATTCTAAAAATATTTCTTCTTTTGTTAAACTTACCTCAAATATGTACATAAGGGCTAGGTGTGTAACTAATACAGATGACTTTTGCAGATGGGATAATATGAGTATTACAAGCTATAAGGAAGATAATCCTCCTAGCGTTACTCTTGTAAATCCCATTGACGGATTTGTTAACAATAGCTATCCAATAAATGTCAGTTTTACTTGTAATGTAATTGATGATATCGGTATTGCAAATGTAAGCCTTTATACAAACACGACAGGAAGCTGGGCTTTAAATCAAACTGCCCAAATTTTCTCTCCGATAAGCGATGTTACAAACCACTATAGTACAGTTTATCTTGGAAACGGAATTTATAGAATGACTTTCCAGCCTGATGGGACTTATGGGAAGGATACATTTGTCTGGGAAGCTAATCCAGATACAAACTATGGAAATGATGATTTAGTAATCCGTAATAATTTTGATTCTGATCCCCTCTTAGAATTTAATCTTAGCCAGATTATAGGCGGAAACATTACGGTAATAGGCGCTAATTTAACCCTTGTTAGAATAAGTGGTGGAGATATGGAAGCGGGTGTTTACAGGATTACACAGACTTGGGGCGAATCTAGTGTAACATGGAATACTAGGCCTAGTCGCGATTCCTTTCTTTACGACCAAAAAACCATTAGTTCATCTGCTACTTCTGTTATATTTAATATCACAAATCTTGTTCAAGAGTGGGTGAATGGAACTTACACCAATTATGGATTATTTATATCCTACCCTGGAAGTGGCTCTTCTTTTGTTGTCAGTCTTAACTCATCAGATACTGGAGATTCAACAACAAGACCAAAACTAGTTATTGATTATAAAGTTAAAGATCAATATTCAGCAAACTTCACTATCAATAACATTGGACAGGGCAGTTATATCTGGAACTGCAGGGCATTTGATACATTTCCCAGCTCCAGTTTTGCTCCCGCAAATTACACATTTTATGTAGATCCTTGCCTTCCACCAACAGATGGAGACTGGAACATAGCCCAGAATTGTATTGTTTCTAACAGAATAATTACTCTTGCAAGGGACAAAAATATTCAAATAAATAATCCTGGAAGCTTGTCTTTGATTAACACTACTTTAATTATTAATGGAAGCAGCAATGGAGTATCAAATATTGATGTTAACAATGGAGGCAATATAAGCCTTGCTTCAAATTCAGAGATAAAATCAGCAAACACAAATAAGTTTGGGTTTAATATTTGGGAGACTGCAAAGATCTCAATGGCTAACTCTACTCTAAGATCTGCTCTTTCTTTTGCAATTTATGGCAAAATAAATAATTTTACTGGAAATTATCTTAACAATTCTCCAATTAATGTCTATACAAGCCATAATGTAATAAAATCATCAACATTTGAAAAAAGCAATTTGAAACTTACTGCTGGAGAATCAGAAGACTCAACAAATAACACTGTTGATGGCAATAATTTTGTCGGAAGTTTTTTGATTGTTGATTCTACTACTTTTTCTTCTTATAATAATACAATTATAAATAATATTTTTGAATCTTCTGTTTCTGGCACATTTGGGGCTATACATGTGCTTTCTTCGTATAACTTGATTAAGAATAATACAATCAATAGAGCTACTTATGGCATTAGGTTTTCTGGAATCAGTGTTGTTTCAAACAATAATGTAATTAATAATTTAGTTGCTAATTCAACAAATGCTGGGATATTGACCCCTATTACTGGTGGAGCAATCTTAGATAATTTATTTTATGGGAATGTTTTAATTAATAACTCAAAGGGCATTTCAATAGTTTCTTCTGCAGATGATAACAATCTTTTTGTCGATAATGTTATATTAAACAACACGAATAATGACATAGAAAATACAGGAAACAACAACACATTCCTAAACACAACATTCAACAAAAGCAAGGTTTCTGTGACTGGGGGTTATATTAATGTACAATGGTATCTTGATGTGAATGTCAACGACTATGGCGCAGGCGTTAACCAGGCAAATGTGACTGGGGCGAATGTTTCCGGCCAGAGGGCATTCTCCACGTTAACTAATAATCAAGGAAATATGACGCCAAGACAGAACCTTACAGAATATTTCCGTAATTCATCTCATATAGTTTATCATACAAATTATACAATTAATGTGACAACCGAGCTATCACCCCCGGGCACTTATTTAAATAATTATTCAGGACAGCTGAATATTACAAACAACACGCTGTTAAATGTTTTCTTGCATAGGGCGCTTCAGGTCGATACCTGCTATCCTTCATCAGACAAGGTTAATTTGAGAATAACTCAAACTGTAATTTGCAATGATACAACCATTGCCGCAGGCTCTTTGAATGTAACCTCAACCGGAAATTTAACTTTAATTAACACAACTTTAATTGTCGGCAATACTTGGGTTAGTGCTGGCGGGAGATTGTATATAAACAATTCAAGGAATACAATATGGCAGAATGGAAACCTGACAATTGGTGGAAAGTATATTCTACAGAATTCAACTTTAAGAATGAATGGGACTTCTCCTAACGGAGCTATTGGAATTAATGTCACTTCAACAGGAAATATGAATATAACAGAATCAAGTAATATAACTAACGGGCAGGATGCTAATTACAAGTATTTCTTTATTGTGAATACCGGGAGTATATTTTCAATGGATAATTCTTATTTGAGCTATGCTGGGTGGGATGAGGCTCCTGGAGCATACGGATTGCAAATAAGTACGACCGTTGCTCGTTTTGAAGGAAATACTCTAAAAAATAATTATATTGGAGTTATATTATATGTCTCCAACAATAATATAATAAAATCAAACTTAATCGCTGGCAATTTATTAACAGGAATAGGCATACTTACTGGAAATAATAACACACTTATACTGAATAATGTAACAAACAACCCATACGGAATTGCCATGGATGCTTTTGCAGGCAATAATTACATTATTTCAAATAACTTCTCTAACAATGATAATGCAATTTACATAAGCGGCTCAAGCAATAATCTTGTTACTTCAAGTTTATTAAAAGACAACCCCACAGGAATCTTTTTCGCTGGGGTATCCAGCAACAATTTAATTAGGGACAGCAATATAATTAATAGTTCAACAAGGAATATTTACACAGAAGGCAGCGGAAATAATATTTTCTTAAATACCTCATTCAATAAAAGCAAAGTTAATTTTTTAGCTGGGGCTACAGGAAAAATAAATGTTCAATGGTACCTTGATGTTAATGTTACTGATTATTATAGCGGAAATGTTTTGTCCGGGGTTAATGTGAGCGCGTGGAAC
>JACOYJ010000026.1 GCA_016181885.1 Candidatus Pacearchaeota archaeon
GAAACATAAAAACAAACTTAAAAGTATATTTAAACCTGTCGATTAATAATTTTTATATAAAATTCAAGAATGTTAAGTTATGAGCTTGACTTAACACTAAGTAAACCCTTTTAAACCATGCAAAAATATTCTTTCTATGACTAAAGATTATATTTTCATCTCTAAATCCCTCTTCTTCCCAAAGCAGGGAATTCTTGCAATCGGAGATTTGCATATCGGCTATGAAGCAATGCTAAGGCAATCCGGGGTTTTGGTTCCATCGAGACAGGTTAAAGACATAATAAATGAGATAAGAGAAATATTTTTGGAAATAAAGAAAAGAGGCTATGATCTCGGGAAGATTGTGTTTCTTGGAGACATAAAACACGCTTTTGGTTTTGAAAAAGCAGAAAAAAATGAGTTTCAGGAAGTAATAGAATTTCTAGGAAATTATCTTCCTCAAGAAAACATAATTCTGATTAAAGGCAATCATGATACAATAGACTACACTTTTGAAGGATTGATGAAGCCTTATTACATTGACAATGGCATTTTATTTCTTCACGGGCACAGAAAGCTTAAGCAGATGGAGAATAGAGATGTGAACACAATTGTCTTCGGGCATATTCATCCATGCGTCCTCTTTGAAGAAGCTGCAAAAAAAGAGGCGTATAAATGTTTTCTTACAGGAAATTATCTTGAAAAAGAAGTAATAGTTATGCCGAGCTTCTTGGGTTTTGTTGAAGGAACCCCAATAAATGACTATGAGGAAAATTATGTGGAGGATTTTTCAATAGTTCCAAAAAAAGACATAATGAATTTTCAAATCCATGCAATCGGAGAAAAAGAAGTTTTGGATTTTGGCAAGGTCAATAAATTTCAATATAGGCGATGAATATGGGGCGCGTTTTTGTTTCTGAATATTGGCGATAGAAATTCCTGCTCAATAACTTTAAATATCTGCCTTTGTTATTTAGAATATGATTGATATCAAGCTGATTCGTGAAAAACCCGAGCTCGTAAAGGATAATATAAAAAAGAAATTTCAGGAAGATAAACTAGTTCTTGTCGATAAGGTTGTTGGTCTGGATAAAGAGTGGCGCGCCTTGAAATTTGAGGAGGATAATCTCAGAGCAAGCAGAAATAAAATCTCAAAAGAAATTAGTGGACTTAAGAAGGCGGGAAAAGATGCTAAGAAAAAAATAAAGGAAGCTGGAGAAATTCCCGGGAAAATCGTTGTCATAGAGGACAGGAGAAAAAGGCTTGAGGAAGATATTCAAGAGTTAATGCTTCAAATTCCCAACATAATCCATTCAAGTGTTCCTATAGGCAAGGATGCGTCGCAGAATGCCGAAATAAAAAAAATAGGCGCCCCTAAAGTCCCAAAATATGAAATTTTAAATCATGCAGAGCTTGCAGAAAAGCTTCATGGCGCAGACTTTGACTCTGCTCGTGAGATTTCAGGAAAGGGATTTTATTTTTTGAGGGGAGATTTAGCTGTTTTAGCGTCTGCAATGCTTGCTTTTGCGAGAGATTATATGATTAAGCAGAGCTTTGAGTATCTTGAGCCTCCTTTGATGATTCGAGAAGAGGTTTTAAGAGGAGTTTATTCTAATGCAGAAATAAGCGCAATGTCTTATAAAATAGAAGGCGAGGATCTTTATCTGATTGCTACCTCAGAACACCCCTTGATTGGAATGTTTATGGGGAAAACGCTTCTCGCGAAAAATCTTCCACTAAAACTCACAGGATTTTCATCGTGCTTTAGGAAAGAAGTCGGCTCTCATGGATTAGAAGAAAAAGGATTTTATCGAGTTCATCAGTTTAACAAACAGGAAATGGTTGTTATTTGCGAGCCTGCAGATTCCTACAAATTTTATGAGCAAATGTTAAAATATACGTTGGATGTTTTCAAGGCATTGGAGATTCCCGCAAGGGTTTACGAATCATGCTCCGGAGATTTAAGCGATTTAAAAGCAAAGGGATGTGATGTTGAAGCCTGGAGCCCGAGACAGCAAAAATATTATGAGCTGGGCTCTTTAACAAACATGGAAGAAGCGCAGGCGAGAAGACTTAATATAAGGATTGAGGGAAAGGGCGAGCTTTACTTTGCGCATACACTTAACAATACGGTTTTGGCGAACCCGAGAGCCCTAATTGCGTTAATGGAGAATCATCAGCAAAAAGACGGAAGCATCAAGATTCCAAAAGCTCTCTGGAAATATACTGGGTTTAAAGTCATAAAGCCTAAAATTATAGAAAAGAAAATAGAAGTGAAAAAATCAGAAAAAGAAATAAAAGATGAGAAAAAGAGGAAGAAACCCAGAAAAGTCAAAAAAAAGAGGCTTTGAGAGATATCTTACTCTTGACTGGAAAGAAGTTTATCTAATTATTGTAGCTTGGTTTTTGTTGCTTGTTCTTCACAATATGTACCCTGCGATTTTCGGCAGGCAGGACAAAGTTTTATTCTTCATCGCAACAATTATTATTCCAGTTTTCTTTTTGATTGCTTTGGCTTATACTTATTTTAAGAATAGGATATAATTTACTTCAGTATATAATTATTTTCAAATTAATTCTTATTCGATGATTGGACTAGCGCATATTTAAAGGAAAAGAGCATAGCTTTATTATGCAAATCATAATTTGTAAGGAGGTATTATATGGTAAAAACAAGTGAAAAGATTCTTCTTGCAGTTCTAGTTGTAGTCTTCATAGGCATGACGACAGCGTTAATTGCTGCTTTAAGTTCTGGAAGTGATGCAGGAGCACCTGAAAAATCATCGGTGAAGGTAATTTATAGCGATGACTTGGAAGAAGATGAAACTGGTGAAGATGCAGATGGGGATAACGAAGAGAGAGACGCGCCAATAACTGGCAGCGCATTAGATAAAGCCAGTGAATCTGCTTTGGCATACATAGGCGAAGGAAGAGTAACAGACACAGAGATCGGAGATGAAGAGGGGTATTATGAAATTGAAATCACCTTAAATAATGGCAGAGAAGCAGACGTCCATCTCGATGAAAATTTCAACGTTCTCAGCGTAGAATACGATTAATTTTTAGCCTTAAATTTTTTAATATTTTTATTCGATAGTTGAACCAATAGCCTTTTAAAAGAGACAAAATTTTAAATTTTATGAGAAAAAACAAAATATATCTTTGGATAATGACCGCTTTTCTGCTAATTGCAAGTGTTTCATTTATACTTGCGTTGGAAAGCGGAGAAGAACTGAGCGTTAAAGATCCGGGAATTTTTGGGTTGGAAATAGAAAAGCTCGCGGGTTTTATAAACGGAATTTTAGCCACGGTCTTATTTGCAATAACTGTTGTTGCATTTAGAAGAGATAGGAGAACAAGGCTTGCATTTGTAAGCCTGGCTTTTGCATTGCTTGCAATAAGAAGTTTTCTTGTCGGATACGAACTATTTTTCCCGGAAATTGCGGGAATAGATCCAATAACTACTATCCTTGACTTTTTTGTGATGCTGAGTTTTTTCTATGGGGTATTAAAGAAATAGGAGCCTAAAATGCCTTATGAGAACTTAAATCACAAATTCAGAGAAGCAATAACTCTTGATAATAGGAGAAAAATATACGATTTAGTCAGAAGCAATCCAGGATGCCACTTCAGAGAAATAGAAAGAAAAATTAAGATGCCCTATGGAACTCTAAGATATCATTTAAATTTCCTTGTAAAAAAAGAGCTGCTTATAGAAAAGAAAGATGATAATAACATAAGATATTTCTCAATGGAATTCAACTCCGGCGATTATGATATTCTAAGCCTATTGAGACAGGGAAGCATAAGAAAAATATTAGTTTTCCTGGCAACTTCAAAATACTGCGCCCATAAAGACATAGTTAGTTTTACCGGCTTATCTCCATCTACTGTCAGCTGGCATTTGAATAAATTATTAAGGAAGAAGATAATTGCAAGAGATGATAGTAAAAACTGGAATTATAGGCTAATTTTAGACAAGGAAAATATAATCAGGATACTTATTGTTTATAAGGAAAGTTTTCTCGACTCTCTTGTAAACAAGGCAATTGAAATGTGGGAAAATTGAAGTGCAAAGTTTTAAAAACAAATTTCTGTAATTAATATCCATAAGCCTCAGTAGTATAATGGCCAGTACACGAGCCTGTCGCTTGGCGAGGACACCTACGGTTTCCTTAATTTAATCTTCCCTTACCGAAGAAAGCAAGAAAACTAAAGGACGATATGGTCTTTGCCCAGCAGAACGCTTGAGATCCGAGTCCGATTCTCGGCTGGGGCGTCCAGAGTTACGAAGACGCCCGTAACCGCAGTATAAATATTACTGTAAATATGGGCAGATATTTCTTACCATTACATTTCAATCCAAAACGTTATATTTAAATAGTTTGTAATGGTAATAATTTCATGAGAATTATAGCTAAAAAGAAAGGCAATAGAGAATATTACTATTTGCAACACTCATTTAGAAAAGGAAAAAAAGTTATTACAAAAGAAAAGTATCTTGGGATGAAGATTCCAAAGAATGTAGATGAGATAAAAGGTGAGTTTAGCAGAGACTTAAAAAAAGACCTTTATAAAAAATTAGAAAGGATAAAGGCCAATTTTCAGAAAGAGTGGAAGAGGCTTCCAATAAGCGTTCAAGAAAAAGAAAAAGAACAGATTTCTATAGCGTTTACCTATAACTCTAATGCTATTGAGGGTTCAACAATTACTTTGCACGAAGCAAGAGAAATCATTCAAGATAAGATTGCTCCAAATAAGCCAATTAGAGATATAAAAGAAACAGAAATGCATAATAAAGTATTTTTAGATATGTTGAAAAAAAAAGAAAAGATTGGTAATGAGTCGTTGTTGGGATGGCATAAAGAAATCTTTGGAGGAACTAAACCAGATATTGCTGGAAAGTATAGGAATTATCTTGTAAGAGTTGGGAGTTATATTGCTCCACATTGGAATGTAATAAGACCAACAATGAGCCGTATCGTGGAGTTTGTTAATAAATCTAAGTTAAATCCTGTTGAGCTGGCTGCAAGAGCTCACTATAAGTTTGAAAGCATACACCCGTTTGGCGATGGTAATGGCAGAATTGGAAGGTTGCTTATGAATCATATTCTTTGGCATGCAGGTTATCCAATGTTAATTATTGAATATAAGAAGAGGAAATCTTATTACAATGCATTTCCAAAAGGCCAAGAAGCATTCGTCGATTATTTCTTAAAGAGATATTTAGCAGTTCATAAGAAAAGATATGTCAAGTAGTTTTTCACCCTCCTAACCTTATCGGCTGGGGCGTACCTTTTTTTGTTATTTATTTTGCATACAAAGAACAGAAAAGCTTATAAACTAAAATAGACACGTGTCTTATGTGATGGATACGTATACTATAAAATGGACACGATTGCAGACAGAGGTATTTAGATTTCTTTGTATAAAGGCAGGTCAAAGTTTGAATTTAAGGGAAATAGCAAAATCATTGAAAAAATCCCCCACTGCTGTTTCTAAATCATTGCAAGATCTGGAAAAAGAAGGATTAGTAAAAGTAAGAAAAATAGGTAATATGAATTTGCTTTCTATAGAATTTAATCGAGATAATGAGATAGCAATTGAGCTAAAGCGTGTTGAAAATTTAAAGCTTATTTATGAGTCTGGACTTGCTAAATTCTTAGAAGAAAATTTTCCCGGAACAACCATCATTCTTTTTGGGAGTTATTCAAGAGGAGATGATGCTTGGACCAATGAAGAGACTAAGTCTGATATTGATATTGCAATTATAGGAACAAAAAGCAAGGAAATAAAGTTGACAGAATTTAATAAAAAACTCGAAAGGACAGTGATAATTAATTTTTATCCTTCATTTAAGGAAATCCATAAACATTTAAAAGACAATATATTAAATGGTATTGTCTTATCGGGAAGTGTAGATCTATGAAATTGCCTAAAGAATTTGAATATTATATTGGAAAAGGGATAATGAAGAAGCAAGCTTCAGACAAACCGAGAGCAGAGTTTCTGATTAACGAAGCTGAAACCTCTTTGAAAGGATTAATTAAAAGAGTTAGATTGATGAGTTTAATGCCAACTCTATAATAAAAGATTGCTATGATATAATTATGGAATTGATAAGGGCAAAACTTCTTTTAGAAGGATATTCTGCATCCGGAAGCTTTGCGCATGAAGGAGAAATTTCATACCTTAAAAAAATTGGATTTTCTGACAGTGAAATCTCTTTTTTGAATGAATTAAGATATTCTAGAAATTCAATAACTTATTATGGCAAAATCTTGAATAAAGAATACGCTGAAAAGGTTTACGCTTTTTTGAACAAAGTTATAGTAAAATTAAAGGCTCAATAAAAGAATGTATAAACCCCAACCATCTACATCTTGCATATAGAGCTAAGTAAAAGATATCTAACATCCATAAGCATTTTTAAGCCTAGTTTTTTTGCTAATTCATGGACAAAAGAAATATATTAAAATACGCGATTATTGATGCTTTTGGGACGGCAGTTTATGTGATTGTTATTGCTTATTTTGTTAATTTTTTAAGTAATGGGATGTTTGGAAATAATAAAACCGTGCTTATTCCTATTGCAATGCTTATGCTTTTTGTTTTTTCAGCCGCACTTACAGGAACTTTAGTGTTTGGGCGTCCAATATCGTGGTATTTTGATAATAAAAAACATGAAGCATTCTTGCTCATTTTCTCAACGCTTGCAATATTCGCTCTTTTAATGATTCTTGTTTTCTTATTGCTTATCCTGGGCTAATTATCCTAAAAATATAAATACTCCGCCCAACTTTTTAACTCATGATTGAAAGAAAGGAAAGAAGATATAAAATTCTTGAAACTATTATGCTCGATTTTAATACAGTCAATGCTCAATATTCTGCGTTGTATAGTCCTGAAGACAATGCCCAAGTTATTGTTTATGGTTCAGATGTCTATCTGTTTTATGAGGAAAAAAACGACTTACCATCAACGGCCCAAATGTAATTAACCTTTATGTCAAAAGAGGCTCGTTGCAAAAAGAAAAAGATTAATCCCATGTTGAAGTAGGGCAAAAAGTTTATAAACTATAGCTACTATAGTATCTATAGATTAATGGAGTAAAGATTTTCTTCCGAGGAAATAAAAGAGAATCGCTCCAGGGAATCTAAAAACCGCAGATGTTTAAAATGGACATAACAACAGTTCAATTAAGCAAAGCAACCAAAGACAAGATAGCCTCTTTTGGAATAAAGGGAGAGAGCTATGATGATATTATTAATCGGATTTATTCTATGGCAATTAAAGAACATCTTAGAGATTTCTTAATGTCCGATGAAGGTTTTATTTCTTTAAAAGAAGCTAGAAAAGAGCTTGATAAAAAATGGCCAAGGTCGAAATAATTCGATCTTTATTCGAGGAAATACAGAAGAAATTCAAGGGAGAATCTCACGAAGTTATTGATCTGCTGGAAACTTTGGAAAATAATCCTCATAAAGGCAAATTATTGGGGAGTGTCGGGGGAATAGTCATAAAAGAATTAAGATACAGGAGCTTTAGGTTTTATTTTATTACAGATGGACATAAACTGAAAATAATGGATCAATCTAAGCTAGTTGATTTGTTAATAAAATTTGTAAGAATGTCCGATAAAAAAAGTCAACAGCAGACGATTAATGAAATTAAAAAAGTACTTCTTAATTTTGGTCTTAAAGGATTTAACAATTAACATACATTTAAATAGCCACTTTTGCTGAACTTTTTGTTAGGAACTTAATCTTAAGGCATTAATTTTCTGTTTCTATTTGAAATATAAAATGTATTTTTGTAAAAACTGCAAGAGCAAGAAAATAAGAATTAAAAGAAATTATTCTCATGGCAGCAAGTCAAAGGCGATAATTTCGCATTCATGCAGAGAGTGCAATTCAAGGAATATTGGGGAAGAGTTTAACCGTTTTAATCGGAAAAGGAGATACTAAATAAATTTACGGAGGAAAAATGGAAGGAAATGTAAAGTTTTTTAACGCTATGAAGGGTTTTGGATTCATAAAATCCGAAAGCGGCCAGGAATATTTTGTTCATGGAAGTTCAGTTGCCGAAGGCGTTGAATTAGACGAAGGCGATGCTGTGGTTTTTGACGTTGAAGAAGGCGACAGAGGACCGAAGGCAGTTAAAGTAAATAAGAAATAATTATATATCTCTTTATTTTTATTTTAATTTTTTGTTTTTAGATTAAACTTAGTCTAAACTGCATATATACTTCACCACCGCAATGTTTATAAAGTGTAAAATATACACTAAGTTATGGTAAAACAAACACTAACGCAGATTGAGCCTGAAGCAAGAAAATTAAGAGATATGGTTGACGAGCTGAGAAATCAACTTGCCGACGCAGAAAATTCTCTCGAAGGTTATGTTGACAGATGCCCCCACAATTTTAATGTTTCTTATGATCCAATCCATCATGAGGGTTATACTATGCCCGCAGACGGCGCGGGAAGTGATTACAGACCTTCATTTTACGTATCTCCAAGAACAGAAGAAAGATGGAAAAGAGAATGCTCAAGATGCGGCCTATTGGAATATACAACTCAAGTGGAACAGGAGGTTCACAGAAAACCAAAATGGTAGTCTCACCAAAACAGCTTGAAGAAAGAGTAAAGCAGAAAGTTTCGCAGGAAGCCGAGATGCTTGAAAGAAAGATTGATGAAATGTTGGAGAGACAAATAATGGCAAGAGGCTCAACAAACTCATCAATATGGATTGATAGCGAATTCTCGGGCGTAACCCCTTACACAGTACAGGTTGTGATTGAGAAATATAAGACCTTTGGCTGGGATGTAAAATATCATTCGGATCAAAGAGATGGTGCCTCTTACGAATTCAAAGTAAAACATGATTTTCACGATGGAGGAATCTATGATAGATAAAACAAATTACCGCGAGCACACAGACAAATATTTTCTTAGAAGCAGGCAAATACTTGAAGCAGAAGAAATAAATCCATTAGTAAGATATCAAGTATTTGCAAGAAAGGATATTTTTTCTCTTAAGGGAATTGATGAGGCTGTTGCATTCATAAGAAATATTGCTGGAGATAGAGTCAAGATTTATTCCCTTAAAAACGGAGATTATTATAAATCTGGCGAGCCAATAATGAAACTTGAGGGCAGAGTTCAGGATTTAATTGAATTAGAGACTGGTTATCTTAGTATAATATCAGGAGCTCTTACTGGGCCAATAGACTTAGACGAAGTAAGAAAAGCTGCAAGAGATATAAGACAGGCAGCTAAAAACAAAAAAATTTTTTATATGGGCGCAAGGCATTTTTCTCCAAGCCTCGATGAAAAAATTTCAAGAATATGTTATGAAGAGGGTTTTGATGGCGCATCCACAGACGTCGGCGCAAAAGCATGGAATGCAGAAGGAATGGGAACAATTCCCCATGCTTTGATTTTAAGTTACGCTGCACATATGCGGGAAAGAGGAATTAGAGGAAATCCAACACTGGAAGCAACAAAAGGGTTTGACAAACACATTGACAAGAATGTTCCGAGAATTGCTTTAATAGATACTTTCAATGAGGAAATTTACGATTCAATGGGTACTGCTTCTGCTGTTCCTTCTCTAAAAGGAGTAAGAGTAGACACATGCGGAGAAAATTACATGCAAGATACAGCTCCCATAAAAGATTCAACCGCGCCCGTTGATGAAGATTTAATAAAAATAAGAGATAGATTAAGAAATCATTTCATAGGAATGGGCGTTAAAATTCATGGAGTCTGGGCTTTAAGAAAAGAGTTGGATTGGTATCCTAAATGGTATGGGCATCTTGAAATAACCGTCTCATCTGGATTTAATGCAGAAAAAACTCAGGCATTCATGGAAGCCGATGCTGTTTATCAACAAAAATACGGAAAACCTCTTTTTAATTCAATCGGAACAGGAAGCATAGCAAATCCAATAATGACTACCTCGGATATTGTTGCTTATTATAGTGATAAACAAAATAAATGGGTTCCTCTTTCAAAAAAAGGAAGAGATGAAAAACCAAGCATAAGATTGGAGGAGAGAAGATGAAATACATTGATTTAAGATTAAATGATGATTGGGAACACCAGTTTTATTCTACCAAAGGAAGAAACCCCCGAGAAATTGAATTTAATGAAGGACAAGAGCTTAATGTTCAATGGCCAAATGGAAAAAGAACTAAGGAGAAAATAGGTTTATATAAAACTGAGGTTCAGGTAGATGATATGGCAGTTACTTATGTAGTTGTTAGCCAACTTCCCCTTTTTAGAATTAAAATTAATGGCCTTGAAGTTGTTATTGACAATTTTGAAGGTTTAAAATTCAGAGAAGATGAAATAAAATTAAAGGATAAGAAAAGATGAAGATAATAAAAAAATATCGTGAGCGCAGAATAAAAAGAATAAGCAAGCAAATACAAGATTTGAATACAGCTATTGCTAATTTAGAGAAGGAGTATGATGGCAGATCATATTGCGAAGGGTTGTATAATCAAGGATTTTCTAAAGGCGAAAACTCTGGAGATTATTTATTTTTACAAATGTCTGCGATAAATAAAAAGAATAAGTTAGAAGATGAATTAAAAGAATTGGATTCCTCGTTAGGAACGGATGCAGCTCAACTGACAGATGATGAAATTAAAATAAATGACAGATATTATTTACAAAAAACTAAGGAGTTAGAATGGGATCTTAGAATTGGCTGTGCTGGGTATAGATTTTCTGGTTGTGGATATAACCTTCCAATTTTAGAACGAACTGGTGTCTTTAAAAGAAAATCCATTGAGTATCTATCTCATAAGGCTGAGTACATTATGTTTTCTGGATGGCTTTTCTGTGGGTTAGTGGATTTAATTTGCGATGAAGCAAGACAACTTGCAAGAAGAAGAACAGATAGAAATTTAGAAAAATTAAAAAAAGGTGATAAAAAATGAAAACAATATTCTGGAATGTAGACACTCAATACGATTTCATGAGAGCATATGGAAAACTTTATGTTCAGGGAGCTGAAAGCATCGAAGGAAATCTCGAGATATTGACAAAATTAGCTGAAAAAGAAAATATCCAAGTTGTAAACACTGCTGACTGGCACACAGAAAAAACTGAAGAGATTTCAAATAATCCAGATTTTATTAAAACTTTTCCAAGACACTGTATGAACGGAACTCCTGGCGCAGAATATGTTCCTGTAACAATTCCCCAAAAACCTTATAAAATTAGATGGTGGCAGAAAAGCTTTGATGAAAAAGAAGTTGCGAATTCAAGAAATATAATTCTTTACAAAGATAAATTTGATGTTTTCACAGGAACTCCGCATGCTGATTCTGTTTTAAGGATAATAAAACCTGAAAGAGCAATAGTTTATGGCGTCGCGACAAATGTATGTGTTGATTGCGCTGTTACTGGGCTGCTTGAAAGAAAAGTAGAGGTTTACGTTCCGTTAGATGCTATTAAGGAACTTCCAAACCTGCCGCTTCATGAAGTTTTAGACAGATGGAAGGGCATGGGAGCGAAACTAATTAAAACCTCTGAAGTTGAAAAGTATATAGCATGAAAATAGCAATAGCCCAGATAACAACTTACCCTGGAGCAATAAAAGAAAACACAAAAAAAATAATCTCCTTTATAGACGAGGCTAGAAAGAAAAAAGCAGAGCTTGTAATTTTTCCAGAGCTGGCTATTCCCGGATATCTATCTATGGATTTAATCCTCAACGAAAAATTTGTTGAGACAAATTTAGAAGCGCTTGATGAGATAGTTAAAGCCAGCAAGAGAATTTCAGTTATTGTTGGGTTTATTGATAAAGACAAAGAAAAAATCAGGCCTGATGGATTAAAAGTTAGGTATAATTCAGCTGCAATAATTACTGATGGAAAACTTGTTGGAGTTCAGGATAAAACTCTCCTCCCGGATTATGATGTATTTTACGAGAATAGATACTTTGCTCCAGCAAGAAAAAGAGAAGTATTCAAAATTAATGGAATGAAAATAGGAATTGAAATCTGCGAAGATATGTGGGACGAAAACTATAACATAAATGTTTCAGACGACCTTTGCTCTAACGGGGCTGATTTGCTTATAGATATTTCAGCCTCCCCGTTTTATTTAGGCAAGAGGTTTGTTAGAGAGTTGATAATTAAAAGAATTATAAAAAGGCATAAGATGCCGTTTGTATATGCGAATCTTGTCGGAGTTCAGGACGGATATGAGGGCGAGCTCGTTTTCGACGGGCAAAGCATGGTTTTTGATAACAATGGGAATTTAATAGCTTTAGGAAAAGAATTTGAAGAGGAGCTTTTGATGCTAGATTTAAATAACAAAAGAATGGGGGATTTGGGGTATGATGAAGTTAAAGAGCTTAACGATGCTTTAGTTTTTGGAATAAAAGAATATTTTGCAAGAAATAATTTCAAAAAAGCTTTTATTGGCTTAAGCGGAGGAATAGACAGCGCGGTTGTTGCTGCTTTGGCCGTTCAAGCCTTAGGCAAGGAAAATGTCATTGGGGTTTTTATGCCTTCTAGATTTTCAAGCAAAGAAAGCAGAAATGATGCAAATAAATTGGCTGATAATTTAGGAATCGGCTTCAAAATTATTTCAATAGAGGAAAGCTTCAAAATTATTGAAGAAACGCTTAAAGATTCCTTCTCAGGAAAAAATAAAGATGTTACTGAAGAAAATGTGCAGGCGAGAATTCGCGGTCTGATTTTAATGGCATTTGCAAATAAGTTCGATGGCCTTGTTATAAGCACTGGAAATAAAACAGAAATGGCGCTTGGCTATTGCACTTTATACGGAGATATGTGCGGCGGACTTTCCGCAATCAGCGATGTCAGCAAATTAGATGTTTATAAGATTGCGAATTATATTAATAAGAAAAATATGGGAGAAGTAATTCCGCGATCAAGCATTGAAAAAGCTCCCTCTGCCGAATTGGCTGAAAATCAAACTGATGAAAAGGGGCTGGGAGCAAGCTACGATATTCTTTCCCCTTTAGTTGATGATATTATTGAAAATCAAATGAGTCTTGAAGAACTTTCTAAGAAATATCCGGAAAATTTAGCAATTAGAATAATCAAAAAGATAAATGCCAGCGAGTACAAAAGGAGGCAGGCTGCTCCCGGAATAAAAGTTACCAAGAAGGCTTTTGGCGTCGGCAGGAGAATTCCGATAAGCCATAAATTTGAAGGATGAAACTAGTGGATGGTGGGAAATACACTCTAAATGAAATTGAAGCCTCTTTGCTTGATAACCATAAATATCCTGCTCATCAAGTTGAAAGAATAATGCCTGTTCTTGAAGAGGTTGACAGATTAAGGGCAGAAAAGAATGCAATTATCCTTGCTCATTATTATCAAGAGCCGCCAATTCAGCTTATTGCGGATGTCCGCGGAGATTCGCTGAAGCTGGCTTACGCTGCAAGAGAAATAAAAGACAAAAGGCTTGTTCTAAGCTCTACTGTTTTATTTATGGCAGAGATGGTTAAGCTTTTAAGTGAGGATAAAAAAGTAATCATTCCCGCTTTAGATGCCGGCTGCTCAATTGCTGAGGGAATTAATGGCGCAACAGTTAAAAGAATTAGGGAAAATTTTCCGGAAAGCGCAATTGTTTCATATATTAATGTTTACGCAGATACAAAAGCAGAAGTTGACAGCGTCTGCACTTCTGCCAATGCGCAAGAGATTATAAAAAACATTAAAGGAAATCCAGTAATTTTGCTTCCTGATTACTTCTTTGCTAAGAATATATTTTATGAATTAACTAAAAATAAAAATAATGACAGAACATATTTGGCTTATAAGGGAGTTGATAACGGAAATATAATCCTCGAAGATGTCTTAAATAATAGAGCCACATCACTTTCAGGAAAAGGAATAAATCTTCCAAGCCTGCCTAAAGGAACCTGCATTGTTCACGAGCAATTTACGCCGGAAGAAATTGCTTATTTTAGAAGAAGCCAGAAAATTGATGTTGTAATGGCGCATCCAGAGGTAAATCCAGAAGTTGCGCGCGTTTCAGATTTTATTGGAGGAACTGAAGCCATGATAAGATATGCCAAAACAAATCCTAGTAAGAAATATTTAGTTATTAGCGAATGTGATTTAACTGCTCCATTGAAAGAAGCATGTCCAGAAACAGAATTTAACACGCCATGCACGTTCTGTCCGTATATGAAGCGAAATACCTTAGAGAGTTTCTTGCGTTCTATAAAGGAAGAGGTTTTTGAAGTTAATATTGATAAAAAAATAGCTGGTAAAGCTAGAATGTCTCTTGAAAGGATGTTTGAGTTAAGTGGAAAATGAAAATAGGGATTTTTGGAGGCAGTTTTAATCCGATTCAAAATACGCATGCAAGAATAATTAAAGAAGTGTTAAAAAATAAATTGGTCAATGAGGTTTGGATTGTTCCTTCCGGAAATCACCCTTTTGATAAAAAAATGGAAAGCGTTGAACATAGATTAAAAATGATTAATCTTGCAATAAAAGGGATAAAAAATGTCAAGGTTTGCGATATCGAAATAAATTCAAACGGAAAGAGCTATACTTATGACACGATTAAAAAGTTAAGGGAAAAATATCCCCACGAATTCTTATTAATTATAGGCTCAGATATTCTTAGGGATATAGAAAGATGGCATAAATATAAAGAATTGGTTAGAGAAGTTAAATTTATTATATTCCTGAGAGATGGCTATTCAATAAAATTGTCCGGGAATTTTAAAGATTCATATGTGATAGAGGAAAATCCAAACAATATTTCCTCATCAACCATAAGGAGACTAGCAAGTGATGGGCATTCAATAAAAAATCTTGTTCCTAAGGAAGTTGAAGAATATATTAAACAAAAGGAATTATATAAAAATGAAAAATAATTTAGGAAATACCGTCGATGTAATAATTGAAGATAGAGAAGGCATTGTTTTAGTTAAGAGAAAAAATCCGCCTTTTCGCGGCTGCTGGGCTTTGCCGGGCGGATTCTTGGAGGTTGGAGAGGAAAGCCTTGAACAATGTGGAGCAAGAGAAACATTTGAGGAGACTGGATATATTGTCAAGGAAAGAAATCTGAAATTACTAGGAGTTTACTCTCACCCAAATCGCGATCCTCGGGGGCATATTATAGCCCATGTTTACATTGCTAAGGAATTTTATGGAAAATTAAAAGCCGGCGACGATGCCAAAGAAGTCGGAAAGTTTCCAAGGCATAATCTTCCAGGGCTTGCTTTTGACCATGCGAAAATATTAAAAGATTATTTTGCTGAATATGGATAAAATGAAACAATTGAGAGTTGGAGTTGTTGGATATTGCCCTCCTTCGAGATTTGACGAAGGAGAAGCGAGAATAAGGATTAGAGAGGCTTATGATAAAATAATGGCAGATTTTCCAGATATAGAAATAATAATTGTCTCGGGATTAACTAACGCTGGTGTTCTTAAATTAGCATATGAAGAGGCTAAAATAAGAAATTGGAAAACTGCCGGAGTTGCCTGTAAAAAGGCATATAATCTTAGAGATAATTGGTTTCCAGTCGATGAATCGCCAATTGTTATTGGAGAAAACTGGGGGGACGAGAGTCCCGCTTTTTTAAGAAATATAGAAGCTCTTGTAAGGGTTGGCGGAGGCAAACAATCTTTTCGGGAAGCTGAAGAAATGAAAAATAGGAAAGCTTATGTAATTGAATATGATTTGCCTATTTTAGGGTAATATAAAATGTTCAAAAAAATTCTTGTTATTTGCAGAGGCAATATTCTTAGAGAGGGCTCAAAAACCATTTATTGCATAAAATCATTTCTTCATGGAAAGAGATTCAGAGTTGTCGGCGCAGGAAGCCTTAATAAAAATATTTTTTCTGGAGTGGATTTGGTGATAACCCTCGGGGGAGATGGGACTTTTTTGAGGGCTGCTAGTTTTGTGAAAAATCAGTTAATCTTAGGAATTAACTCAAATCCAAAGGCAAGCGAAGGCGCCTTAACCAGCTTTAATGCAGATGCAGTTTATTTAGTTAAAGAAATTTTAGGCGGAAAATTCAAGATATTAATCAGACAAAGAATAAGTGTCTGGAAAAATGGAAAATTATTGGATAAACCAGCATTGAACGAAGCATATATCGGATCAAGAAGCCAGTTCCATACATCAAGATACAAGATTTACTTTAATGGCAAATGCGAGGAGCATAGAAGCTCCGGCGTTTTAATTTCTACTGGAACAGGTTCAACAGCATGGTATTCTTCTGCAGGCGGAAGGCCTTTCCATTATGCTGATAAAAAGCTTAAGTTTATTGTCAGGGAGCCATTTTTCGGAAAGTTATTTAGGCCAATAATCTTGCATGGTGAAATTAACAGCGGACAGAAAATAAAAATAGAGTCAACAGGAAAGCTCGGCTCTATAGTCTTGGATTCAAATGCTTCTTTTAGTTTTGAAACCGGAGATGTAGTTGAAGTCGGGATTTCTGATGAACCATTAAGAGTAATTACAAATAACTAGGAAATCTTGGACTTCTCTCCAACAAGAATCATATTAGTATCCGGATAATCTATGGCAATTAACCCATTTCCTTTCTCTTTACATAATTTAACCTTTCCTCCATACATCTTCTCGACAATATACTTGCTTTTAAACGAATGCGAACCAGCGACAATATCAAAGCCGGCCTTGTTTAGCTCTTCCCTCCATTCTTCAAAGCTCCAAAATCCAAATTCTTCGTGCATTTCGCTCTGCCAGTTATCCGCATAATTCATTTTGCTGATAAATTCGTAAGCATCGCGCATAGAAATCTCGATAAATCTTTTCCCATCAAGATATTTTTCCCTGAATTTTATCTTTCTTGGAATAAAATCATTAACAAATTTGTGAAATTTTGCATATGTTGAAAGGGTTTTAATTTCTCCTTTTTGCTTCCCATCGTTTTCAGTTAATTCCATTAATATCTTTTCTTTTCCATTTTTGGGTCCGACAACATCCCTTATAATTATTCTCCCACCAGAAGCAAGCTGATTATAAGTATTTTTCAAAACTCTTGTTAAGGCGGACTTATTTATATAGGAATAGATTTCATGCAGAACAGAAGAATAAATGAAAGTATTTATTGTATTTTCTTTAAAGTTCTGGTCAAGAACATTTCTTCTATAAAAATAGACAAATGGATTGGGGTATTCTTGCAATTTGCAATACTCATAAAATCTTCTTGTGGCTTCTATTCCAATTACATCAGACTCTTCAAAACATTTTGACAAGTGCCAAACCAAAGCTCCTGTCCCGCAGCCGGCATCAACTATTTTTCCCTGAACTACAAATGGCTTTATGTCCCTGAACTTGAATTCAATGTTTTGGTCCATGCTTTTCGCGTAAGAATTGTAATCTCTCGTGTCTGTCAAATCAGCATCCTCATTTAGCAATGAGTCGCTAAATAATTCAATTATCCTATCCCCTAGGCTGTATTCAGCATAAACTTCTTGGGTTGCTCTGGATGCGTATTCTTTCCATTTACTGTTTTTTCTCCAATTATTCCCGGCTTTAACCAACAAATCAATAACTTCATATGGCCTAAATGAAGAATATTTATCTTTTTTTACATTGATTAATTCAACAGGCAGATTTTTGAATCCTAACTTTTTAAATAAACTTATGACTGAAGGGGTAGAACAAGCTAGAACAGCATTCGTTGAATTGAGCTTTTCTTCGCTTAAATACTCTATTTGATGGATAATATATTCTGCAAATTTATTGGTTTGTTTAACATCCGGGATAGGATAAATCTTAACTTCGCAAGGCAAGTCCCTTGAAAATTTTTCTATCGCCAATACCCTAAGATAAAGCGGAACAGGATTCCTCCTGGTATTGGCATGATCCGCCGACGTTATTGCAAAAATAATCCTATCAACTTTTTCTCCATTAAGCCCGGCATCAATAACTTTTTGCAAATAATTGTGTTGATATTCAGTGAGCATATGATGCCTGCCCGGGAATAATATTGCAACCATAATTACTATAAAATCTAAATCTTTAAATAACTTATTGTCTTACGAACATTAAGATGAAATACACCAAGTTAAGCGTTACTGTCGATGTAGCTATTTTCACAATACAAGATAATGACTTGAAAGTCCTGCTTATAAAAAGAAATTTAGAACCATTTAGGGGATTCTGGGCTTTGCCAGGCGGATTTGTCAGAGATAAAGAAAATCTCGATGAAGCGGCAAAAAGAGAGCTTGAAGAAGAAACGGGAGTTAAGAATGTTTATCTTGAGCAATTATACAGTTTTGGAGAAGTTGGAAGAGATCCAAGAGGAAAAATAATTACCATAGCATATATGGCTTTAGTTAATTATGACAGGGTAAATGTTAAAGCTACTACGGACGCTTCAGACGCTCAATGGTTCCCAGTGTCTAAATTGCCTAAACTTGCATTTGACCACGATAAAATTCTAAGTTATGCCTTGAAGAGACTAAGATGGAAATTTGAATATACTGCTGTTGCCTTCTCATTACTGCCGAGAAAATTTGCAATAAGTGAAATACAAAGAATTTATGAGATTGTTTTTAATAAGGGTTTTGACAAGAGAAACTTTGCCAAAAAGATACTATCGCTGAACATCATCCGGGAAGAGGGTGTAAAGAGGGATGTTTCGCATAGACCCCCAATGCTTTATTCCCTGAAAAAGGACATAGGGCAGATAATTGAGATTTTGTAGTTATCTTTTATGTTTTTTTCTAAGAAATTTAAGTAAAAAATAACTAATTGTCACAAGAATTATAAAAAATAGGTAAGAAGTAAATATTGGCGTTGATTCTGCAATCACGGTCAATTTAAAATTGAAAATCGCCCTTAGAAGATGAATAATTGCAATTAAAGTTGTGAGCGCCCAGAGAAACCATAGAAAAATTCTTCCTCTTTTTATCATAAATAATTAAAGAAGTTTGAATATAAAAATCTTTACTCGTTAGCGCAGAGCCTGCACTTTGGAGAAATGCTCAAGTCATGCTTTTTGTGTATTCTGCATACAACGTCTGTTCCCCTAAATAATACCGAAAGCTTGTAAAGGTAATCCATGGCTTTTTTTGGATCTCTAGAAATTTTATCAGCCATTTTTTCTATTTCTATTAATTCTTTCTTGGAGAAAATCATCTCTTTGCCTCTCTTGGAATTTAGATATTGAGATATTGCTGGTTCTGTTATCCCGAGAACTTTAGCAGCTTCTTTTTGGCTTAATCTATTTTTATTTATCAAAGTTTTAGCAATCTCTCTTCTCAAAGCCGGCAGAAGATACCAAACTTCAATTTCCTGAGGCATTATCTTTTTCATAAATACCCCATGAAAAAATAGTATATAAGCTTATTGACTTGTTTTGCTGAATTTTTTATCCAGGCAATATTGATCTGCTCCGTTTAAAAAAATTGCGAAAGTCGCTGTTGCTAATCCAAAATCTCTCACTCCTGTTGGGTCTATTCCCATGAAGAAGGCTATTCCGAACAAGTGCAGTGAAAGTATCAATGCCGAAAGCCTTACACGTATTCCAAACAACAAAAACAATCCCAAGGTTAATTCAAGAATTGCATTACCTGTAACCAATGTCTTTGCAGCAATTCCCATTGAAATCAAGAAGCCTGGAACAAAACTGTCCCAACTCTCTGGAGAGGTTATCTGCTGAAAGCCAAACCATAGGAAAACTAAGCTTAAAGATATTCTTAAAATTGGCTTAGAGTATTTTTCTATATTCATTTTTAATCATGAAAACCGATAACCCAATAACAAAGACAAAAAGCAAATGAGGGCAATAATTTATCATTCATGAACTATTGTGGCTTTTTAAGTTTATAAAAATTGCTCATCCAATGAAATGTTAAAATATGTAAAGTAAACCCTCAATCTTGGCATAAAAAATTACTCACTCCTATCGTCGTGTATTTTATTATTAACATTAATGGCAAATCTGCGAATGAAATGAGCAGGTAATTATATTTATTCTTTGCAGATTATTTAAGGAATTAAACTGCAGAATGTTAAGTTATGAACTGGCTTAACAAAATGCAAAAACTTTTATACCCTTCTTAACTATCGTTAAGTTATGGAACAAACGTCAATTAAAATTGATAGAGAAAACTACGATCATTATGACCAGGAAAAACTTACCTTTAAGTCAGAATCAGGCATTCTCGATGAAAATTTAATTAAAAAAATATCTAAACTTAAAAATGAGCCAGAGTGGATGATTAATACACGCCTTAAAGGATTGAAAATATTTCGGGAAAAGCCGCTGCCAAATTGGGGCCCGAGCCTTGAAGACCTGAATTTGAACGAAATTCATTTTTTTATGACTCCTGATGCTCAGCAAGCTAGAAAATGGGAAGATGTTCCTAAAGAAATAAAAAACACTTTTGACAGGCTGGGAATTCCGGAAGCTGAAAAAAAATCTTTGGCCGGAGTTGGGGCGCAATATGAATCAAATGTCATTTATCATAACCTTAAGAAAGAATGGGGAGATAAAGGAGTTGTTTTTTTAGACATGGACGAAGCAGTTCAGAAATATCCCGAAATGGTAAAGAAATATTTTATGACAACCTGCGTTCCCATCCATCTACACAAGTTTTCAGCTTTACATGCAGCTGTATGGAGCGGAGGGACATTTATCTATGTTCCGAGGGGTGTAAAAGTTGATATTCCCCTTCAGGCTTATTTCAGAATGAACGCTAAAAAAGGCGGACAGTTTGAGCATACATTGATAATTGCCGACGAGGGCTCTAATATCCACTACATTGAAGGATGCAGCGCGCCGCAATATCAGGAAAACTCGCTGCATGCCGGTTGTGTTGAGATTCATGTTTTGAAGGATGCAAGAGTCAGATACAGCAGCATTGAAAATTGGAGCAAAAATGTTTACAATCTTAATACAAAGAGAGCAATGGTTTACGAAAACGGGATAATGGAATGGGTTAATGGAAATCTTGGAAGCAAGGTAACTATGCTCTATCCATGCAGTATTCTTCTTGGCGAGAATTCAAAAACAGATTATCTGGGAATCGCATATGCGGGAAAAGGCCAATATCAGGATACTGGCTGCAAGGTTTATCACTTGGCGCCAAACACATCTTCAAACATTATCAGCAAGGGGATAAGCCTGGGCGGGGGGGTTAGTTCTTATCGGGGACTCATAATGATAAAAAAAGGATGCAAAAACTCAAACGCAAGCGTTAAATGCGACGGTTTAATGCTTGACAATGAAAGCAGGGCAATGACTTTTCCAAGCATGGAAGTCGGAGAAAACGACGTTAAAGTTGCCCACGAAGCTGCTGTTGGAAAAATCGGGGAAGAGCAGTTATTTTATTTGATGTCTCGCGGAATCAGCGAGGATGAGGCTGTAAAGATGATTGTTTCTGGTTTTATCGAGCCTGTTGTCAAAGAGCTTCCGCTGGAGTATGCAGTTGAATTAAATAAGCTTATTGAATTAGAGATAGAAAATTCTGTTTGCTAGAATGAACTCAAATATTCATCGCCAGGAGCTTTTGGATTTATACGCTGAAAAGCCAAATTACGGAGAGCTTATTGGAAAAACCCACGAAATAAATATGAATAATCCCGCTTGCTCAGATTTAATAAATGTTCAAGTTGCCATCGATAAAGGAAAAATAATCGATGCTAAATTTTCTGGGGAAACTTGTTTGATAAGCACTGTTTCAGCGTGCGTTTTGCTGGAGAAAATTAAAGGGATGAAAGTTGCCGATGTTTTGAAGATTGGAAAGAAAGACATTGACAAATTATTGAATGTAGAAGTAATTCCAACCAGAGTTGAATGCGAGCTGCTTGCTCTTGAGGCATTAAAGGAGGCACTGAATGAAAAATCGCCCAAGCTTGGTCAATTTAAGGAGGCTTTTAAAAATGGATGAATTATCCGGAGAAATAGAATGGGCAATAATTCAGGCAACGAAATGACAAAGCTCGAGAGAGTAATTTTGGCTGAGCCGAGGGGATTTTGCGCTGGCGTCGATGTTGCAATAGACGCTGTTGTGAGGTTGGCTGAAGAGCATCCTGGAGAAAAGATATATGTTAGGCATGAAATTGTCCATAACATTCACGCCGTCAATGATTTAAAAGAAAAGCACAGAGCGGTTTTTGTTGAAAATCTTTCGGAAATTCCAGAGGGATCAAGAGTTGTTTTTAGCGCTCATGGGACCTCCCCAGAATTTTATGAAGAGGCAAAAAAGAGAAATCTTAAGGTCACTGATGCAACTTGCGACTTGGTTAGATTAGTTCATGCAAAAGTAAAAAAATATCATGAAAGGAGATTTGAGATAATTCTAATCGGTCACAAAGGACATCAAGAAGTCACCGGCACAATGGGTTACGCTCCAATGCATTTGGTTGAAAGCGTTGATGATGTTGGAAAGCTGCCGATAGATAAAAATAGAAATGTTGCTTACGTGACTCAAACAACTTTATCGAAGTATGATACTAAAAGAATAGAGGAAGCTTTGAGAGATAGGTTTGTTAATTTGATTTCTACAAAAGACGACTTATGTTATGCTACAACCAACAGGCAAGGGGCAGTTATGGCAATTATTGATAAGTTTAAAGTTGGAGGTTTCTTAGTTGTTGGAGAAAATAACAGCTCAAATTCCAGAAGTTTGGTTGAGACAGCAAAACAGTTAGGAGTTAAATCGCATCTGCTCTCCACATGGAAGGATATTGACCAACAATGGTTTAATGGAATTAAAGACGTTGGACTAACATCTGGAGCCTCTGTCCCGGAATATCTTGTTGGCGAAGTTATTGAACATTTAACAAAATTTTTTGGGGCAATAGTTCAAACCTATGTTCATAAAAATGAGGATATTAAATTTAGACCGAGAATTTTAGTTTAAGATGAAAAATTTTCTCGAAATAAAGGATTTGCATGCTGAAGTGGGGGGTAAAGAGATTTTAAGGGGTGTGAACTTGAGCTTGGAATGTGGAAAAGTAAATGTTTTAATGGGACCTAATGGCTCTGGTAAGAGCACGCTTGCGCATATTTTAATGGGGCACCCGGGATATAAGGTAATTTCCGGAAAAATATTTTTTAACGGAAAAGATATAACTGACTTGGACGCTGAAGAAAGAGCTAAGAAAGGCGTTTTTCTTTCATTTCAAAATCCAATCAGTGTTTCTGGAGTCAGCATGCATAATCTCTTGAAAACTGCCTTGAAGAGTCTTAAAAATAATATCTCCATAAATGAAAAAAAAAAGATTATCGATGAAAAATCAAAAATACTTGGGATTGAGAAGAATTTTCTGGAAAGATACTTAAATGACGGCTTTTCTGGAGGAGAAAAAAAGAAAGCTGAAATTCTCCAGTTAATGGTTCTAAATCCAAAACTTGCAGTGCTGGACGAGACGGACTCGGGGCTTGATATCGACGCTCTAAAGACAGTCTCCCGCGGAGTTAATACTTTTATTAATGAACAAAAGTGCGTTTTGTTGATTACTCACTATAAAAGAATTCTTAATTATATAAGGCCAGACAAGATTTTTATCCTCATTAACGGAAAAATAGCAATTGAGGGCGGACCGGATTTGGCTGGCCATCTTGAAGAAAAAGGATACGGTTGGATAGTTGAAGAGGCAGAAGTCAAATAAATAGGCTCGCTTCGCTCGCTTATTTTTTAGATTATAACAATATTGAAGAGCCATTTATTGAATAAGGGGAATGTTAACAATGAGCTTTTTGAAAAAATTAAACTGCAAAACCTTTTTATACCTCAATAGTTTTTTTAATCCATGATGGAAAAATATGATTTTATAATCTTTGGGGGGACTGGACTGCAGGGAAGGATTTGCGCAAGGGACTTGCTTGAGTCAGGATATGGTGTTTTATTGGTTGGAAGAGATACTTCTGGAATAAAAAATTTGTTAAAAAATAAAAGAGCAGGATTCCTTAAAGTTGATTTAAAAAATGAGAAAGATGTTTTGAAAGCAATAAAAAACTCTCAAGCAGATATTGTTGTTAATTGCGCTGAATTAATTTTTAATGTTCCAATTATGAGAGCGTGCCTGAATGCTAAAAAGCCATTAACCGACCTTGGTGGATTGCAGCACGTTACTCATGAGCAATTTAAATTGCATGATTCATTTAGAAAAGCGGGAATTGCGTGCATTACAGGATGCGGCTCAACTCCAGGTATTGCAAGCGTAATGGCTGCTTATGCTGTGGAACAGCTCGATTCTGTGGAAACAATAACTCTGGGTTTTGCCTGGGATTCTAATATTAAAAAATTTGTTGTTCCTTATTCTATGCAAAGCATTTTTGAAGAATTCACAGAAGATCCTATAACATTTCATAATGGAAAATTTGTAAAGGAAAACAGGGCAATCTGCCAGGGAATAATGAATTTTAAAGAGATTGGAAAGCAAACAGTTTACTGCATTGTTCATTCAGAAGTCTATACTTTTTCAAAATACTTTAAAAATAAAGGGTTAAAAAATATTCATTATCTGGCCGGATTTCCAGAACATTCTTTTAAAGTTATTCAATCTTTAATTGAATTGCGGTTTAATTCCGACAAGAAAATAGAAATTAATGGAGGCAAAATAAGCCCTCTTGATTTTACAATTAATGCCTTAAAGAAGCTGAAGATTCCAAAAGGTTATAAAGAAGTTGAGAATATATGGGTTGTTGCTGAAGGCATGAAAAACAATAAGAAAGCAAAAAAAGAAATGAATTGCATTGTCAAAACTATTGATGGTTGGGAAGAGGCTGGAAGCAATGTTGATACTGGAAGAACAATTTCAATAATTTCACAAATGCTTAAGAATAAAGTGATTAACAGCAAAGGGGTTTATGCTCCTGAAGCTGTTGTTCCTTACAGGATATTTTTCAAAGAGCTTGCTAAAAGAAAAATGCATATTTATCTTGATGGAAGGAAAATAAATTAATACAAAAATGAAAACAAATAAATATGATTTCTTGATTATTGGGGCGGGAGGCACCGGCTTAGCTGCTGCAATGTACGGGGCAAGGCTTGGGCTTAGAACTTGTATTTTTGGCTTTACTTATGGAACAGAACTTCCTGTTGGTGGAGTTATAACTACAACAAATGTTGTTGAAAATTATCCTGGTTTTGAATCAATCTCCGGGTTTGAACTTGCGAAAAAAATAGAAGAGCATGCAAGAGCTTATAATTTGGTTGAAATAAGGAATGAAAAGGTTCTTGATGTTAAAATGTCTGGAAAATGTTTTTCAATTAAAACCAATAAAGGAAATTATGAAACTAAAACAATTCTTTTTGCAACAGGAACAAAATGGAAAAAACTCGAAGTTAAAGGCTCTTTAGAGTTTGAAAACAAAGGAATAAGCTATTGCGCTTTATGTGACGGACCTTTGTATAAAAACAAAGTTGTTGCTGTTGTGGGCGGAAGCGATTCTGCGGCCAAAGATGCTCTTCTTTTGTCAGAACACGCAAAAAAAGTCTATATAATTTATAGAGGAGAGAAAATAAGGCCAGAGCCAATAAATCTCGAGAGGATAAATAGAAACAATAAGATAGAGATTATTAATAATACAAACTTGAAGGAAATTGGGGGAAAAGATTTTGTAGAAAGCGTCGTTTTGGATAAATCCCACAAGGGGAGTAAAGAGCTTAAATTAGAGGGGGTTTTTGTTGCAATAGGGCATGTTGTTCTTTCTGATTTAGCAGAGCCATTAGGCGTTAAATTGAATTCTAAAGGAGAAATAATTATTAATCATAAAACATCAGAGACTAATGTTTCTGGAGTATTTGCAGCAGGAGATGTTACAGACAAGCCGTTTAAGCAGTTGATTACAGGGGTTGCTGATGGATGCACTGCAGCTTATTCTGCTTATGAGTTTATTAACAAAGGAAGCGTCATTATGGATTAAATTTAAATAATACGCTCGATTAAATCAATGGTGGAACTGCATTTAATGAATACTTTTATAAATTATTGTTTTGATTTAACATTATGAAATCAGCAAAGTCTAAAGTTCAGCAATTTTTCTCGTATGCAGACATAAAAATCAACGGAAACAGACCTTGGGATATTCAAGTTCATGATGAGAGGTTTTATGATAAAATGCTGGCCGATGCTCAACTTGGTTTTGGTGAATCATATATGAATAATTGGTGGGACTGTGCTCAATTAGATGAATGTATCTTCAAGATATATAGGGCGCAATTAGAAAAAAAGGTGAGGGGAAAGTGGAGATACCTCTTTCCATTTTTGATATCCAAAATTACCAATATGCAAGATAAAATGAAGTCTAAAAGAGATGTCGGAAGCCATTATAACATTGGAAATGATCTTTATCAGTCAATGCTTGATAAAAGAATGGTTTATACCTGCGGGTATTGGAAGAACGCAAAAAATCTTAATGAAGCCCAGGAAGCTAAGTTAGATTTAGTTTGCAAAAAAATAGGGCTAAAGTCTGGAATGACTGTTTTAGATATTGGATGTGGTTGGGGGAGTTTTGCTAAATTCGCAGCTGAAAAGTATAAAGTAAAAGTTGTGGGAATAACTATTTCTAATGAGCAAATAAGGCTTGCCCGTAAGTTGTGTAAAGGTTTGCCTATTGAGATAAGATTTCAAGACTATAGAGATGTAAACGAGAAGTTTGATAGAATTGTTTCCTTAGGAATGTTTGAGCATGTTGGTCCTAAAAATCACAGAAAATTTATGGAAGTAGCTCACAGATGCTTAAAAGATGATGGAGTTTTTCTGTTGCATACTCTTGGTTCAAATGTTTCAAATACACGTTCAAGTCCATGGTCAAACAAATATATTTTTCCAGGAGCTGTTACGCCTTCCATAAAACAAATAGGAAAATCTATGGAAGGGTTGTTTGTAATGGAGGATTGGCACAATTTTGGACAGGATTATGCCAAAACTACGATGGCCTGGTGGAGTAATTTTGATAAAAACTATAAGAACCTTAAGCAAAAATACAACGAAAGATTTTATAAGATGTGGAAGTTTTACTTGCAAGGAGGATCTGGAATTATGCGTGCAAGAGAGGGTCAATTATGGCAAATTGTTCTGACAAAAGAAGGTATTGTTGGAGGATATAATCCCATAAGCTAAAACATTAAAAATGAAAAATGTGATGCTTTATTTAGGGGGCGGCAGCATGATGGGAATTTTTGGAGGAGGAATTCTTAAAAGACTTTCAGATGAGAGAGTTTATGATAAAATTGAAACAATCTATTCTGTGTCTGCTGGAGCTTTTAATGCAGCTTACTTCATTGCAGGACATATAAAATCTGAACAGATAGATATTGGGGCTAGCATATATTATGAAAATTTGCAAGAGGATTTTATTTTTTCTGATTGTGTTTTGCCTGCAGCGAGAAGTCGTTTGATGAGGAGGTCTGGCTTTAATATAGAGGATAGAAATGTTCTTAATGTAGTAAATGTCGATCATATGATGAGCGTGGTCCGAACTACTAAAATACTTGATATTGAAGCATTAAATCAAAGCACTATTCCTGTTTACGTTAAGGTTTTTGATTTAAAAGAAATGCGAATAGTTTATTTGAACTTAAAAGAAGAAACTCTCTCTCTTGAGAGATGCGATTAGTGTTATTCCCTATTATTCTCCTCCTAGAGATCAAAGATTTATTGATGGTGGTGTTTTAGAACAAATTGGATACGATGAACTAAGGCAAAGAAATCCATCAAGCCCTATTGTTTTTTGCATTAATTATAATCCTGATAAATTTGGAATAAAAGATACAGTTAGGAACACATTGGAAGGAATTGTTGCGTCATGGATGTATCCTAATAAGGGTATGATTGGAAGATTTGCTGGAAAGGTCAGTAATTTTCGAGAAGATGTTGATAAGATAAGAAATGATTCGAACGCTCTTTTAATTCATCCACCTTTAGATAATCCAACAACGCAAAGCACAACAGATTCTTAGAAATTACTTCTTACATATAATATGGGACAAAAAGAAGCCGAAAAAATACTGGAGTGGGTTGATTGATTTAAGATAGAAAAGCTTAAATATAACTGAATATAACTAATTCTATGGAAATCAAAGCTATAGCAAAGAAATGGGGAAGCTCTATGGGAGTTATTATTCCTAAAGAGGTGGTTGACGCTAAAAAAATCAAAGAGAATGACACAATTGTTATAGAGGTTAAAACAAGGCCTTTAGCAGGTAACTTATTTGGTAAATTTCCTAGACTAACCTCTAAACAAACAGCCCAGGAGCTTAAAGATGAGTTAAGGGAAGGTTGGCTTAGCGATTCTGATCGAGAAAGAGAAAGAAAATGGAAGATCAAGACATAGACTATTTTTTTGATACTTATGCTGTTATAGAGATAATTGCCGGAAATTCTGCTTATCATAATTTTACTTCTAAGCCTCCTACAATTACTATTTTTAATTTATCAGAAATATATTTTATCGCCCTCAAAAAGTTAGGTGAAGTAAAGGCTAATGAAATTTATAATGAATATTTTCAGTGCGTTGTTGAAATTTCGGAAGAAGTTTTGAAAGGTGCGATGAAATTCAAGCTTGAAAACAATAAAAAAAGACTTTCCTATGCCGACTGCATTGGCTACATTTATTCAATAAGGAACAAGATGAAATTCCTTACTGGAGATAAGGAGTTTCGAGGCTTAAAAAATGTAGAGTTTGTGAAATGACTGATTAAATTCTCCAACAAAGATGGCTGGTTTGGCAGTACATCTCTCAATCTTTTCATTGCTTAGCGATCATGGTTTGCTTGAATTTTGCGATCTTTGGCTTATCCCCGCCCGCTAAATGATCTCTAAACTTAAGTATCTTCTTAATTTTTTGGAAATCAATTTCTTGAATGTATCAAACATCACCGCTTTTCATAGTAACTCTATAACCATAACTATCAATATCTGACAGGCCAATGCCTTCCATTTCATCTATATTAATATAACCCCCAATTGCTGTTTTAATCCATGTCATTTTATATTCTTGCTCCATTTAATGTATCTAAGCGCGAATTTAATTTACTTTTTAAAGATTTATATTCAATGATTATATCAAATAAACCCCCATTTTCCAGTGTTCATACATATACTTAATTACGAACTCTACATCATCTATTTCAAACGCTTCATGAACTTTTAACCCGCTTATTTTTTCAAGTGTGCCTTTCGTTTTCATTAAATTTAACTCGCCATTAATGACACTAAGCAATCCATTAACGCTGTGTCTATGAACTCCACTGTATCTTTGCAATTGCTCCCTGGCATCCTTTAGCAATAAATAATAATTTCTATCCTTTAAATCGTCCCTAAACTCTTCATATGTTTTTATCCTTTCCTGTTTCATAGAAAATCCATTCTAAGAGGTTTTATAAATCTTTTTTATTTATATTAATCATGGGGTGGAAAATTGCTTTTAGTTTTATTTTCTTTTTTGCAGCAATTGGCCTTTTAATGGTTTACTGGTTTGTTCCGATTTCAGATACAAAATTTATATCATTAGACAAGAAAGACAATTCATTTGCCGGGCCGGTTGATAAAAATAAACTGCAGTTTTATCAAAATATGCGGTTCTCATCTTCACGAATATCTTACAATATTGAAGATTGCCAAATCAGCAAGTCTGATGAAATGGAGAGGGCGTTTCAGTTTATAGAAGACAGAACACTTCTTGATTTTTATCCGCGGAATTCAAATGCAGAGATAAAAGTGACGTGCGACAGCAAAACAAAAGTGGAAGGAGAGCTGTTTATAGCCGGCGAAGGCGGACCAATAAATATAACAAAAATTGGAAATTTCAATTTGATATCCCAAGGCAAGGTATTGCTGTTCAGAGAGTCAAAATGCCCGAATCCAAATATTGGCCTGCACGAGCTTTTGCATGTTTTAGGATTTGATCATGTGCAAAACCCGAATGATCTAATGTATAACGTAAGCACATGCGACCAGACTATCAATCAAGAAACTTTTGAGCTGATAAATTATCTTTATTCAATCCCCGGCTATCCTGATTTAGTCATAGAAAACGTTTCTGCAGCGATGAAGGGAAAATATTTAAACACGAATTTCACAATAAAAAATGATGGCTTTGTCATTGCGCCCGGAGTATCTGTGGAAATTTATGCCGATGAGAAAAAAATAAAGGAAGTGTATATCAATCCTCTGGAATCCGGACACGGGAAAATTATAGGATTGACGAATCTTTGGGTGAGCCAATTTAACATTGACAGACTGAAATTTGTTGTTGCCTCTGATTTTTCCGAGCTGAAAAAAGAAAACAACATAATAGTCTTAGAAGTAAGCAAATAAAATAAAAAATAAATAGAATTTTTTAATAAATCAATCATCTAGAAAATCCACGTCTTCGAGTTCGGCTTCATCTTCTTTCTCATCAACTTCAGTGTATGAATCTTCCTTGTTCATTTTAATCAGGAACCTTGTTCCTTACCTCATTTTTTGTTAATCCAGATAGATTTTTTTGCTTTTTAAATATTTCTGTACTGTTAAATCAAGTTCATAACTTAACATTCCGTAGTTTAATTACTTCATCATTATTGTCGCAAGGAGTTTAATGGAAGAGCATGAAGTTGCAAGATGAAACAATTTCCCTTAGATAAACATTTACCTTAATTATCAAATAAAACTAAAGATTGAATGCTAATAAAAACATATTAGGTTAGACGCCCTTCTCTTATCGATGATAAAATGTAATTATTAGTTTAATAATATATTGTTCATGGATTGCATTTTGTTGGAATATTAATATCCTTTACCATAGCTGCTCATTTCATTCGCAGTTTTGCTGTTAATTATTAATAATAAAATACGCGACAATAGAAGTGAGTAATTTTTTATGCTAAGATTGCGGATTTACTTTACTGCACAAGAAAAGTTATAAGAAAAATTAATTAATCGTCTTCTTAACATCGCCCCTTGAGTTCCATATTGTTATTTCTTTGTTGACGCTCAAATCGTTTTTGTTTTCTGCAGACTTATCTTCTTCTATTATAAAGAATATTTGTTTTATTAAATCCTTTATGTCCCCAGATTCTTTTTCCGGCAAAACGGCTATTGAATTCATCAAATTTCTTGTATTTATCCACATGCTTATCCAATTAGTTATTGATTTTGCCCGTTCGGCTACACTCAAGCCATTGTTCCAAGGAGCCTTTCTTTCATAAGTGTGCTCCATGCTTTTTTTAACTAACTCATAAATGTCTGAAAAAGGAATTGTTATCTTAATGTCAGTGCTCGGCGTTTCTTCAGGAGGCATTGGCTGCGCCCTTATATCTTCACTGCCAGCCCGCGCATACAAATTATAAATTGTTTCTTCGCCGTCATCTATCCTAATTTGAATGTCTATTTTCCCGTCTTTGTAATTGCCGGAAATTTTATTTATTTTATCCAATATATCCTGGTTATTGAAAATCATCTGTTTTTCCTCTGCAACCAGCCCCCCAAGTCTTCCCCTCTCTGCCGCTGTCTCTGAAGACCCTAAAAAAGAATAAGTTTTCATGGCTTTTTTTAGCTCGCTTATTATAAAATCTTTATTTGGAAGAATTATCATCTTTATATTTGGAGTGATTATTCTCACTTCTTTTGACATTCCCGGAAGTTTTACAAACTCGATTGTTTCCGTGTATTCTAGGTTGCCCAACTCTGATTGATAATTTATCTGTATTGGATGATATTCTGCAAGCTCCCTCATTCCAGAGCATTCCATCATCTTGGCTGTCTGTATTTGATTTTCAATTACCTGCCAGTATATCTCTTCTATTGGCTCTTCTTTTTGCTCCCAGTTATCTGCTGCTTTGGCCAAATGCTCCTCGAAAAACCACCTGGCAAAATCGTTATTAAAGCTTGATTCTATTTCCTCCCTTTTTTTTAACAAATTGCTTAATTCAAAACTGCACCACTCTGCTCCGCCCTCCTGATATTTTGCCTGCAGAGATGAAACAGCGCTGAAACTTTCTCCACCGCCTGTAAATGTTAATAGCGACTCTGTTTTTCCCTGCGATGTTTTGCATATTCCTTTAGCTGCAAAAACCTCCAGCTCTTCTGGAAGCAAATCCTCGAAGCTTGGGGAAAAAGTTATGGCTTCTTCCTCTTTCTGCTTTTCAAATGCCTCTACTATTTCAGTTATTTTTTCTTCTCTTGCAACCCCTGTCAACGGAGAAGCTGAACCATCTTCCACATCTACAGGTCTTTTATAATTTTTCGGCTTTTCAGAACCAGGCTCTAACAATCCAGTGATTCCTGTTGAGGTTATGCTTACAGCCTCGCCAGTAAAACTTATTCCGTTTATATTTTCCTGCGTTTTTTCAGTTAAGCTTGGTTTTGTTTTTGCGTTTATCGGAACAGCAACGCACTGGCCTTCTTTGCATGCATTATTTCCGCCGCAATCTTCCTTTACCTCACAAACTTCTTGCTTCACTTCGGCCACTAACTCACTTGGCTCTTGAATTTGCTCCGAAACCGAACATTCTTTGTTTGTTTTTTTCCATAATCCATTGGAGCATATTTCTGAAATTATTTTCCCACCTGAAGAGCAATCAAGTCTTTTTTCTTCTCCATCAATGCATTGAGTTTGTTTGCATTCTTCTAAAGCAATGGTTTTGCACTGCCCATCAACGCAATCAACAGCTCCGCACAATGGAATTTCGCAGTCTGCTGGAACTGCGCAGGAAATTTTTCTTTCTATGCAAACCGGCTCCAAAGGGCAGTAGTATATTCTGCAATCTTCATAGCATGTTTGCTCTTCTCCAGTCTCGCAAATTTTGTTCCCGCATATTGGCTGACCTTCCTTCTCTTTTTCTTTTTTAGCCTGGCAAACTCCGGAGATGCAATACATCGGCGTCTTTATTTCTGTTGTTTCATCGTCCTCTGTTATTGTTGAAATTTCCTCGCCACAAACCTGTCCAACGCATAAATCGTCGGAGCAGTCAATTTTTTCATTGGCGTTATCATCTATCTTGTTAGCGCAAATTTCCTCCCCATTTTCTTTTATTGACTGCGACAGGATTTTTTCAAACTCCTGCTGTTCGTAATAAGATGTCCTTTTTGGATAATCCTGAAGAAGGCTATTAAAGAATTGGTTTCTGTCCAAGAAGTTCTCTGTTCTTTTGTTTGCTTCTGCTATTTTTGGACTTGAAGCTGATTTTATTTCATTCCACACATTGTTTGATTTTTCATCCCACACATTGTTTATAACCTCGATTCGCTCCATTACAGACGCTGCAGCCCTGTAGTTTCCGGCAGACAGCAGTTCGTTTAGAATATTCATGGAGTTTATTATTTCCTGCTTAAGCGCGGTTGCTCCAAAATCTTCGAACATCTCTTTATTGCTGTCTGAAGTAAAGGGACGATTTATCTTCTCTCCATTATCTTCAAGAAAAAAATTAACCTTTATAAATTTCCATGTGTCCTGCCCCTGACAGTTGTCGCAGGATTGGACTTCTGCAATGGTTTTCAAGCCTTTATCATTGTGAATTTCATACTGCTTTACTGAAATTTCAAGGTCGCTTTTTTTGTTTTCTTCGCCGAAAATTTCAGTCATTGTTTCTTCGCAGGATTTTGAACTTTGCTTGGAATATTCATTGAACAAATTCTGTAGATTCACAGCTTCCTTAGCAACATCATTTGCTGTTTGTATGTTTGGGTCTAAATTAAACGTTTTTGCGAGAGTTTGAACCTCATCTATTTTTCCAATTACATCCATACCAGAAGCATCATTAGCGAAATTTACTTCCACTTCAGCTTTGTGTGTAAGAATTTCTTGGTTTCCTTGCTTTACAACCGTGGGTACAATTTCTCTTTTAACCTGTATTTTATTTCCATCGAATGCGATGTCTTTCCATAAAAATGCCGCTTCTTCGACTGCAATTTCAGAATTTTCTCCCTCTATTTTTACGATGTTTGTCTTTTCCGCCTCGCCCAAAGCATTATTCATTTCTTCCTGCGTTATGTCTTTGCTATTTAACAGAGCGTTGATTTCTGACTGCGCCTCGCTGGTTTCTGCAACAAATTGCGCGTAATTTATGTTTCCAGCTTCATACTGCTCTGCGTGATAGCTTATTCTTTCAACAGCGCTTTTTAATTTATTTTCTTGAGCTGAAGCCAAGCTGGATTGGAGCATTGAAAGGAATAAAATAGCCAATACAAATAACACCTTTTTTTGCATATCTTATACTATTAAAGATAATTAATAAAGTTTGTTGTTGAAAGTCTTTATTGCCGCTCCGCAAAGCTCCGCGATATTTAATGAAATGATAGTCTAAACTCGCTTTTGCTCGGCCGAGATTTATATTAACCCTACAAGTAAAAAAACATCCCACATTAACATTTTCCATTAATATGTGAACGAAGTGAGCGCTATACTGTCCATAGCGACATCTTTAAAAATCTCTTAAATCTTTTATGTCTAGCCCCTCATAGCTCAGTGGTTAGAGCGCCTGGCTGTAGTTTTTTAACTGCCCTTAAAACAAGGGAAGGTTAAGCGAAGGAAACCGCAAGGTGTCCTCGCACTAAGGTGGATATTCCATAGGGAAATTAGATGAAACCTGAAAAGCAGGCATTGGAAAGCAGTGCCCGGGAGATCCCCAGTTCAATTCTGGGTGGGGGGATTTTTATTCTACATAAAGTTTTTAAATGAAAAGTTTATGGCTGAAATATGAAAATTACTTTTGGTTTAGGGGGAATTGGAAATGTTTCTATTTTGGACTTAAGGAGAATGAATTCTGAGCTTGAGATTCTTATGAATAGAGAAATTAAACCTTCAGTAAAATTAAGAAAGATAAATGTTACACAAGATACACCTAATGGCGTTGGAAAGCCGTTTCAGTATACTATTCAAGACTATGCAAGTGAAGATAAAGAGTCTATTCATTTAATTGACAAAAGAAAATATTCTTCCAACGATTTAAAATAATTAATTTCAACATAACTGAACACTTCTGTTTTTCTCTGAATCTAGGTGGGGTGGAGGATAAAAACCAACACAAACCCCGCGACAAAATATGAAAATGTGGGGCGATTTTCAGAGAAAATCGGTGTTGGTTTTTTGATTCTGACTATTACGAAATTAGATTTATAAGCATTTTTTAGTAAGATAATTATAATCTTTACTATATCTGTCTTTCTTAATGGTTCAGTTAGTTGGTTTTTGCCGTTAAAATAAGAAAAACCCATTTTTTCATCCGTAAAAGCCCGAAATATTTTTAAATGGACAATTTTTATCTTTCATCATGGCAAAATCAATATCTCGGGAATTTGAGAGCAGATTAAGCAGATTAAATGAAGACTCTAAATTACAAGTCATAGTTACTTCTGATAGTCCTGGAAATTTTGGGGAGATGAGATCTTATTTTTCTCAAGAAAACGTCGAAGTGCATGGATACTGGCCTCTTCTCGGCTCTGTTTGCGTTGACCTTACTAAAAGCCAAATTTACTCCCTTGCTGAAAAACCATACATAAGATCGATAATGGAAAATCAGGAGATTCGCCCGTTATAAAATGGCAAAAGAACTTCCGGAAAGGCTTAAAGGATGCCCTGATTCAATGTCAACTCCGGATTTTAAGAAATTCGAGGCTCTCGCTGACGGTGCGTATAAAAATGTTATAATTAGTTTTAATGCTGATTCTGATATCAGTCGTTTAGAAGATTACCTTTTAGCGCGCAGTGTTTCGAAAGAAAAAATAGAAAGAATAAATGGACTGAGAAGAATATGCGTTAGCTTGACAAAAAAACAAATATATGATGTTGCTGGGCTTGATTATGTTAATTCTGTAATGGAAGACACAATAATTTTCGGATATCATGCGCCTAAGAAGGATTGACGGGGTGGATGTTAGTTTTATATTAACCTGCTCAGAAATTTATCCCATCAGATTTCTACTCGTGAAAGCTAAGTTAAGGTGAAGATAATTTCAAAGCGGATTTAATTAACAACTTAATTTTAAAGTTAAAAATAAGCTAAACAATGCGCGTCCAAATCAATATTAATAAAATATCCAAGCCGTTAGGCGAGTGTAAGATTTTGGCTTGGTAAGTGTTTTCCAAAGCTAATAATCTTAAAGTGAGATTAATATAATCAAGGTGAGTTAAAGTTATCAAAAAAGAGGTTCGCTTCGCTCACAAACTCATTTTATAGTAACCCAAATGTGCTTTGTTTCTCTTGCTAAAATATTAAAATTTATTCAATATTAATTTTTGGGTTATAAGTCTGAATAATCATAGAAGCATCATAGCATAGAATTTCTAAATAAATATCTTAAATAGCTTGTTATTAAATTTACCATAAGAAATTATTTTATCATCACTGAACAAATAGCAAGTCATCATCCATTTTTTTGCTTCCCTTCAAGCACATTATTCATCCAAATCCCTAGTTCTCTGCTCAGCAACAAAGAAAGCCTTATTCGATTCTGTTTCATGGATATTCCCGTTCTTCTCAAAGAACCCCTTTGCAGGAGGAAGAGCGAATCTTCCCATGATTCCAACTTTAGAATAAATTACGTATGATAGAACACGAGTTTCTCCCGCCTGCAGACTTTCAAAGTTCCAGTCAATTCTCTTTGCTTTCTCATCAACTCTTGACGGAGCTTCTGGCCCGAATTTTTCATAAAGCTTTACTAACGGCGGAAGTTTTTCTATTATGTTGACTTTTTCGATGAACGATTTTGCAGTCAAGAAAATAGACACTTTCAAGGCGAATTCCCCGCCCTTTGCTTTTACAAAGTTAACTTTCTTTCTCATAACAAGAGTTGTCCTTGAATAAAGCTTAGCCAAAATAACAACAATTATCACCAATATTATGACGATGAAAGGAAACATGTAATTTGTTTTTATAATTATCTCAAAGCTGTCTCCGGGATTAAGCTCCTTATTCCAGGTATAATAAACAGAAACTCCCTTTCTTTCAACGATATCCGGCTCTGGATTGAATGAAGTAAACAATCTTGAAATTATATTCTTCTTTATTATTGTCTCTGTTGGGGTTACAACATTTCCCTCATTTATTTTTCTAACGGTCTTAGTGGAGACAATTATTCCAGAGTCTTTGTCTGTTTCAGTGATTATGTTTTTTTCAGTGAATCTCAATCCAGCCTGAACCTCTGTTTTTTTATTGCTGACTTCTATTTCTGTATCGAGGGTGTAATAGCCGGCGATTAACTGCCTGAAATCTTCTTTATTGAGGCTTATGCTTATTGTTTCTTTTTCATATGCGTCAAGTTCAAGCTCTTTTTCAACATCGAAGAATGCCGAGGAGAACTTTGCCTTTATTTTTCCGTAATTGAAGTTTTCAGTATTTTTTATGAAAATGTCGACAGAGCTGGATTCTGGGTTGAAATCGCCAGCGCCGACCTCAAAAGAGTCTGCAAGCTTAACTCTTCTAAATGTTAAGCTCTCTAAAATTTCAGTATCATCCTGCGCCCTTACGTAATACGGGAAAGTATAAGGCCCAAGAACTTCGAATTTTCCTATTGGCTTTACCTGAAGAGTAATTTTCTTTGTTTCCAGCCCGTTTATCTGGATTTTTTCTATGGGATACATTGCCAAACCAACAAGATTGTAGAACTCAAAATATCCGCCAGAGCCAAGATTAGTAACTTCTATTTCAAAATCTGCGGTCCTGTCCAATTCCGCAATCATTACTTCATTCGAGCTGGTTCTTTTAACCTCAACATTTATTGCGAACATGGTTGGCATTAGGAATAATGCGAGAATGAGTAAAATGAAAACTCTTTTCATATAAAAAAGATAAAATGTTTATATATAAGGATTTCGGTTTTAAGGTTAATATTTATAAAGCGCGTAATCTAGGTTTTCTCATGGCTTTAAAGAAGATTCTCGCGACATCCTGGCATCCCCGGGGAGCTAATGCAATAATTCCTATTGTGAAAAAGTTGAATTTGGAAGGAAAAACAGAACTCGTTGTTATTGGTCATGGGTTTTCTGAAAAAAGGTTTGATGATGCTGGAATTCCTTACAGGAAAATCTCTGATTATGGACTGAGTGATGTTTCTTTAAGTTCTATGGAGAGATTGCTTTTAAATGAAGAACCGGATTTGGTTTTGACCGGAACAAGCACTCAAGACGAAAATAACAAAGATGTTATTGAACAAACAATAACTTTGGAATCTGCAAATAATCAAATTCCTAGTCTGGCTGTTTTAGATTATTGGGCAAATTACTGGCAGAGGTTTTCTGATGTAGCAAATGGGAATAAATTTGCATTTCTGCCGAGCAAAATTGCAGTCATAGACGAATATGCCAAAAGAGCAATGATTGGCGAGGGTTTTCCCGAAGAGAGATTAGTTATTACTGGAAATCCGCATTTTGATAGTTTTGAATCTAAAGCAAAAGGATTTTCAGAAACAGATAGAAAAAAAATTAGGGAAGAGATTGGTTTGCCCCAAGAGATTTTGCTTTTTTATGCTGGGGGAATTTTCCAGAGAGATTCATCTGCTTACGGGTTTTGGGATTTGGATAATATTAAGATGATAAAAGAGACAATTAGTAAAAGCAATAAAGCTGGCTTGGCTGTAAAATTGCACCCCCGTGTTCCTGCTGAAGACTTTAAGGAAATAAATAATTATGCAATAAATCATGGAAAAGGAAAAATAAAGCTGGTTTCAGATGTTAGTCCAAATCACTTAAGCTTGGCTTCTGATGTTACATTAACTGCTTGCTCTACTGTTGGCATTGAAGCTGTTTTAATGGGAAAGCCTTGTGTTAGTTTACAGCCTAATTTGCAATGTGAAGATTATTTTTCAATTCTTACAAGAAACGGCTTGGTTCCAGTTGGCTACGATGCTTATGAATGCAAAAGCCTTATTGAAAATGTTGTTTCGGATAAGAATTACAGAGAAATAATACTTCCAAAGATGGCATCTGGATTTAAGGTATATGGAAAAGCAACGGGAAGAGTTGTGGGTTTGGTTTATTCTATGATTTAGCAACAAAATTTCTTCTTAACTTCTCAGCTAAAGAAAAATCCTTTAATTTCTTTGGCTTGTGGTGAAAGATATCAAAACCTTTTTCATTGTATCTTGGAACTAAATGCCAGTGCACGTGTTTCGCTTCATCCATATAAATTAAATAAACCTTTTTTATTCCAAGTGTTTTTAACATTGAATTTCTGACTTTGTTAACGGCATTCATTAAATGCTTATAGTCTTTCTTTTCAAGTAAATGCAAATCAGAAACTTCTTTCTTCCACATAACAACCACATGCCCTCGAGCTATCGGATGGCTCGATAATGCAGCATAAACTTTTTCATCTTCGTAGAACACAGCTTTCTTTTTTAAGCCAGGCATTTTAATTACTTTTTCCCTTCCAAATCCAGCCAGGCTTTTGCCTGGTTCAAGAACTCGTTAATTTTTCCAACTAATTTGCCTTGATATTCTTCTATTCTTGATGGAATAACCCACTTGTCGTAAATTCCCCTTAGAAATTTTCTGCCGGCGCCAAGCTCAAATTTTCCCTGATAGTCCCTCACTAAATCCCCGCTGGCTTTTACCTCTACGCTGCCTTCATTTGTTTTTTCCTTTTTTCCGTCCCTGATAACCTCAACTTTTTTTAATCCAAGAACCCTGAATTTGACTTTGACTTTATACTTGAAGTAATCCGTAATTTTTCTCGCTCCTGTCCACTCAACCTCAATATTTTTTATGTCACCATCTATTTTTTCCTCATACTTATTCTCAACAAGCATCAATTCTGTCTCTTCACTCAGCCAATCATAGCAAAATCTGTAGAAATCCTTAAAATTGAGAACTCCGACGTATCTTATTTTGCTCGAAAAAACTGTTTCTGCTTCAGACATTGAAAACCTCCAGCGGGTTTTCTATCCAGCAACCACCGAATCTTTTCTTTGCCTCCGATGGATTCGGACAAAACCTCCGAATTTTTATCAGAATTTTCTTTGCCTCTGATGAATCCGAATTATTTTTCATTATTTCACCTGTCTGTAAATAGCATAGAAGATATTTAAATGTTTTTAGTTTGTGTTAAGTCAAGTTTATAACCTAAAATTCCATAATTTAATTCTCCCAATAATCTGCAAAGAATAAAGATAATTACCTGCTCATTTAATTCGCAGATTTGTTATTAATGTTAATAATAAAATGCACGACGAGAGGAGTGAGTAATTTTTTATGTTAAGATTGTGGGTTTACTTTACAGTTTGTTAAGCCTGGGGATATAACTTAGGATAAATACCGCTCTACTCACGGCATTCAACTTTATAATAGCTTAAATATGCTTTGATTGGCTTATTCGTATAAACTTTGTATAGAAAACCTTACTCAGCCCACCCGCCCAACCCTAATTATCTTGAACTCCCATGGTTTAGCTTATCATCAACTTGCTAATATTAACCCAACTTAAATAATTGTTTTCACATTATTTTTCTTGAATTAACCTAAATCCTCATTGTTCAACTCATTTATATTCACCTCGAGAATAATATTTACTACGCATAAAAATATTTTCCCATTAATCCTGTTTTTTGTTTTAGCGGAGCCGAGCAACTTCGCGAGATGTAGTTTGGAATTAATAACCGAGCGGGGTTGCGAGTAGTGCCAATGGCTGATGCTAGGGAATATAGATGCTGAATAATATAAATATTTAAAAAACTAAATGTTTATGGAATTTCGTGGCAATATCCATAGAAAAGATACTGACAATAAGCGTGGGAGAATATGCTAAAAGCAAAGCTTATGATCTCGTCGGAGTGCACTTTTCTTTACTAACCTGTGACTCGATTGAAATTGCGAATGCGATTGAGGGATTTGCGGAGAAAGTGCCTGACAAAGCCGAGGTAGTCGTAGATTATCAAAACAACACAAGCGCGGCTGGAAGGATGGACCGCCAATATTATATTCAGATGTCAGGCACAGCATTAATTCCAAGGAAAAACGTTCCAAGTGCGTCCAAAGACTTTGTGGGCGGTTCCCCTTAATTAATTCTTTACTTAACAAACAAATATCATATTTCATCCCTGCAGCTTTCGCACAAAAGAGTTCCTTGGTCGCTTGTCAGAACATCGTAATTTCCGCAGCCCTCGCAAAGCCCCATTTTTCTTTCCTTTACTTTTTTTAATCTTCTTAATTTGTTTGCTTCTTCCCTTATCTGCGCAAGTTCATCAAGCTCCGGATAAATCTCCGGCTTGAAATTTAAAATGTCTTTAATTGTTATTATTCCAACCAGCTTGCCTTCGTGGATTACAGGAAGCCTCTCAAATTTCAATTTTTTCATTTTATCAAGCGCTTCTTTTATAGGAGCAAACGGCTTTATCGTGGCTAATTTTTTAGGGGAAATGTCTATTGCCTTTATTACAGATAAATCGCTTTTTGATTTTTTTATCAGCGCCCAAAGAATGTCTTTTTCAGAAATAAACCCGACAAGCCTTTTTTTATCAACGAGAAGAAGGCTTCCAACACCCTTATTAACCATTTTTTTTGCGCAATCCAAAAGGTTTGTGTCTGGATTAATTATGACAGGATCTCTAGTCATAATGTCTGCGACCAGTATTCTTTCCATTAAAGACCTGCGGTCTTTAGAACCCCTCAAGCGATTTTCTTTCTATCCCTTGAGGAAAATCTTTATCCCGTAAAACCTCCATAAAAAACCCAGGTGCTATTTCTATATAAATATTTTCAAATAAGGCAAATGTAGATTAAATGATACAAATGCTTAAAAGGGATTTTAAGGTTAATTTCCTTCCTGCAAATCTTCAACATGCCTCACCAGATCCTTTGTAAGCCTTGCCATGCTTCTTTATTCAAATTATCAAAAATCGTAGATATTCATGTAATCCTCCACAACAACAATTTTTAAATACGGCTGAATAGGGTGATTAGTATGGCAGAAAAGAAAAGATATTGGGTTAAAAAACCCGAGGATTACCTTACTTTAGAAACCGCTTTGGATAAGAATAAAGAAGCTATGGAAGTTTCTGGGGAGGATGATATACATGGGCATTATAAAATAAGATACCACTTCAATGATTCTACTGTGGAATTAATTGGGCGTGTATGGAATGCTTTTATTGGTCCACCAAAACCAGTGAATAGTGTTTTTTATAGTTGTTCGGTTGATATTTATGCTCGGGATTTGACGCAAATAGAAGATACAAAATCTAAATTAGAAGAAATTACAAGGGTTAAATTAAAATAGTGATTATTTAAAAATGCCAAACAAAACAGAAAATGGAGTCAATGCGATTGTGATAACTTATTACGGAAACTTTGCTGAAGACAATGTGCCTCGAGAAGTTTGCAGAATTTTAATGGGGCGTGGATATTATCCTGATTCAATTTCAACTAATCACACACACCCTAGCGAAATTGGTTTTAATGAGGCGTATTATTACTTCGGCAGTCCTGGATAAAGTTTAAAAATAATATCTATTAAAAATTAATATGCCTGAACGAATATTATATGTTTATGCCGGGGATTCCGAGATTCCTCCGTATGATGAACATGGAATGAATTTTACTGAATTAATTGTCGATGGGAGAAAAGTCGATACAACTGCCGGATTAGACGATGAGAGAATAAAAAACGAGGTTAGGATGAAACATAACAACGGGGCCAAAATAATTTTAAATCAACATCCAAGAGGCGAGGCGCTTACAAGGATGCTGAATTCAGATTTAGAAAATAGAATAAATAATATAATTGTTGGAGAAAAATAAAATGTCAGAAACTCTTAACAAAACTAAGGTAAAAAAGATAAAAGAAAACGAAAATGTAAATTTAAATCAGCTAGATTTGAATGCTGGAGATTGGATTGGTATTTGCGCTAGGAATCCTGGAGCACATGCTAGATTTTATCTGGATTTTTTTATATTGGCAAAAGTTATTGAGCCAGTGTTAACTCCCTTGAACCAAGGAAGAAATTGTGATCGAGTAATAGCTTTAGAATATTTTTTAGATGGGATAAACTGCGGGGGCTGGAATATACATGCAGATTCTCATTTGAAATTAGACAAGCCATTTATTTATGAAGAAAGTAATGTCCCTCAAATTGAAATTTGTAATAGCGGTTATTATGTGGCAAAATCATTATATGTTGGCGAGGATGAAATAACAAAAGCCTTAAAGAAAACTCCGGGTTTTGAAATTTATGCTGATTTAATTGAATATGGGAGATTGTTAAAATAAAATGCCAGATAAACCAGTAATACTTATGCCGGAAGACATTCAGAGGATTATGGGCAAAGATGCTCAAAGAAACAATATTCTTGCAGCTAGAATGGTTGCGGAAGTAGTTAAGACTACTTTAGGACCAAAAGGAATGGACAAGATGCTTGTTTCTCCGACAAATGAAATAATTGTCACCAACGATGGAGTTACGATTCTTGATAAAATGCAGATAGAGCATCCTGCTGCAAAAATGATGGTTGAAGTTGCAAAGACGCAGGAAAGCGAAGTCGGCGACGGAACGACAACTGCGGTCATGCTTGCCGGGAAGCTTCTTGAGAACGCAGAAAAACTTCTTGATAGAAAAATTCATCCGACAGTTATCACAAAGGGCTACAGGCTTGCTGCTGAAAAATCCCAGGAAATATTAAATGATATTGCAATAAGAATTGCCCCAGACAACGACGAAGTTTTGAAGCAGATTGCAATGACTGCGATGACTGGAAAGGGGGCGGAAGACGCCAAGGAAAACTTCGCAGAAATAATTGTCAGGGCAATAAAGCAAATTAAAGACGGCAATAAAATAGATATTGACGATGTAAAAATAGAAAAATCCAAGGGAGAGGGAATAAAGGATACAGAATTAATTTCCGGAATAATTCTTGCAAAAGAAAGAATCTCCCAGGATATGCCGTACAAAATTGATGGCGCGAGAATAGCGCTGATTGATTTTCCAGTTGAGCTTAGAAATCCTGGAATAGACACAAAAGTCTCAATTTCAAGCCCTGAGCAGCTGCAGAGTTTTTTATACGAAGAAGAAAAAGTGATAAAAGAGATGGTTGATAAAATAAAGCTGTCTGGCGCGAATGCGCTTTTCTGCCAGAAAGGCATAGATGATGTTGCGCAATATCTTTTTGCCAAAGCTGGAATTTATGCCTGCCGGCGTGTAGCAAGAAGCGACATGGAAAAAATTGCGAAGGCGAGCGGCGCAAAAATTGTCAGCAATCTTTCCGAGCTTACACCTTTTGAGCTTGGAGCTTCAAAGACTGTTGAAGAAGTAAAGCATGGAAATGACGAATTTACTTATATCAGGGGATGCCAGAATCCAAGAGCAGTTACAATTCTTGTCAGGGGCGGGACAGAGCATGTTATTGATGAAATTGAAAGAGCAATAAGGGATGGTTTGGGCGATGTTATCTGCTCGCTGAAGTTTGGAATGGTTGTGCCTGGCGGAGGCGCTGTTGAGATTGAGCTGGCAAAAAGACTCAGGGAATTCTCGCAGGGGCTTTCTGGAAGAGAGCAACTTGCTGTTGAAGAATTTGCTTCAGCGCTTGAATTTATCCCATCAACACTTGCCGAAAACGCCGGCATAGACCCAATAGATGTTTTAACTGAATTAAAAAGCAGGCACGACGCCGGCGACAAAAACGCCGGATTAAATCTTTTCACTAACAAAGTTGAAGATACCATCGCTGCAAAAATAATTGAGCCATTGAAAATTAAAACACAGGCGATAAATTCTGCAAGTGAAGTTGCAACGATGATTTTGAGGATAGATGATGTCATTGCTTCTGACATAAAAAAAAGCGGAATGAGAAATGTCGGAATTAATGGAATGCAGGGGATTGATTAAGATGAGAAAAAATCAGGAAGAAAAAGGGGACCACTCTTATATTCCTAGTCAAATAAGCCACATACTTGAACATCTGGGGTTTGAATATAGCCCCCTAGACATTCAGTTTTATGCAAACAGGGAAGGCTGGTTTAGATTTCCAAAAAGCAGAGTTGGTTTTAAAATAGATAGCACACATGCATACGTATTAAGAGGCTTAAAACCAAGAGTTTTTACGAATAGCTTGAATAAACTTTTTGAAGCCATGAACCTGCCAATAACCATCGATGATTTCAATTTATCTGCCAAATATTTGGGTTATGAAATTTAATATGCCTGACATATCTAAAAAACTTCTGGAAAAAATAATTAAACAAGGCTATTGCAACAGACTTTTTTCAAGATATGAAGTCCATCATGCTGCGCAAGGAAATGTTGATTTTATAGAAAGAAAAAATAAAATTCTTAGAACTTATTCTTATTATTCAATTGATGGGAGAAAGGTTTTATGATATATTAAAGTATATGTTAAGTAAACCCGCAATCTTAGCATAAAAGATTACTCACTCCTATTGTCGTGTATTTTATTATTAATAATTATCACAAATCTGCGAATGAAATGAGCAGGTAATTATCTTTATTCTTTGCAGATTATTAAAGGAATTAAACCCTGGAATGTTAAGTTATGAACTTGACTTAACAGTATATAAAAGCTTAAATTCTCCATAGGATTGATTTTAATATGAAAAAAGTAGATATTGGAAGGACAGTTGATTATGAAACTTTAGAGAGAGCTTTGCGTAGTGCTGCGGAAAAAGTTGGGCTTAGAGCAACTTTTAGCGACCAATATTCAGAGGGATATAGACTAGGCTCTGTTCAAGAAACCAAAGCATATTCTCACACAATTGTTAATTTAAGCGGGAGATTTTTACCTGCTATGGAAATTATAATATACGATAAACATCCAACAAATAGATTCAGTGTCTGGAGCGGTTTAGGTTGGGGGTTTGCCTCTAAATCAACAGTTAAAGCTTATCTAAGCGCTGTTTCTGAAGCTTTGTCCGTTTAACTAGATTTTTACCTAGGTTATTTTCCGTGATATCTTCTCGAGAAGATTTTTATGGGGATATCCTTCAGAAAATTTTGTTTAGTTAAAAATATTTTTATAAGCAAGTCTAAAAAATCCTTCAGATTCAATAATTCTGTCTAAGTCAATTGTTTTATTAAGATTCCCGTCTTTATCTACTTGGTAAGAGGTCATATGGTGATACCTCAGCCCTTTATCATTTAAAACCAATGAATCGGGAATTAAATCATCAATTGTGGCAGGGTTTATTTTTACACCTTCCTTAAGGTCTCTGGCAGTGGTTTCATAAGGAATCCAAACTCCATCTTTTAAAATTTCAATCCACATATGCCCTCCACCTCCCGAATGAGATGATACAGTACCCGAAGCTAATCTTACATAATTCAACAAATCTGGTTTTTTAGCAGAATTAGCCAGATAAATAAAATTAGAGTAAGTAAATCTAGAGGTCTCACTACAATCTCCTAATCTACTTTCTAGAAACTCGCTGTCAGAAAAATTAAATCTAGTCGCACCAATACTAATATACTTTGTAGTCACTGCATGCGCCAATTTCAGATATTCCAACGCAGTTTCTTCTCCTTCACCACAATATTCAAACAAATATCCTCCAGTTTCCATACTTTCTTGAATTGCTTCGTTTCTTATCCCCTGTGCACAGTAAAAATAAGAAACGATAGGAACCGCGAGTCTATCCACAAACAAGGCGAGCAAACCGGTCAAAGCCAAGTTCTTCAGATTTTTCTTTGAGGCTATTCTTGTTAGCAAGCTTTTTTTATTTGTCATTTTTATCCTCATAGAAAATCTCTATTTAAAAATCTTGCTATTTTGTTATTCCTTAATAGTTATTACAAGAACCAAATATTTAAAAAGAGCGGATTCGAGAAATAAAAATGGAAAAAGAACTCATAGATAGAGTAAAGAGAGGTTGTGTTGGATATATTGACCTTGGAGGCAATCTGCATAGCTTTGGCTCAGAGAGAACACGGGCTTTAGTTCCACACTATTATCTAAGCGCAATTCAACCCATTTCTTTGTTTCGGGGATTGGAAAATTCTCTACATACATACTCTGAAAATAAAAGACTTGAGGAAAATAAAAGACAGAAGAGAAAAAGAGAGAAATTTGACAAAGAAAACTTAGACAATCTTATAATTTATCATGTCCCATTAAATTTGGCTCAATTGGAGGAAGAGTTTGAAAGAGATATTAATACTTTTGCCTTAATCAAACGGGAAGCTCGGGATAAAGATGTTTATCAAGAGATAATGGGAATACGCAATAAGAAAGATTATACTGATGCGGTAATGAGAATTTTTCCAGAGCCATTTTTTATTCATCAAAGAGGTTATGTCCCGCCAAGCGACCAAGGTCGAGGATGTAATACCTATTTCTTAGTAGTTGGAGATAGAGGACTAACAAGCGAATTCAGCCAAGAAATAGTAAGAGCTCCTTTGCTTATTGCTTTGGCGGTATCAGAATTAATTGGAGTTGATATAAATGATCCTTGCGTGACCGAGCCATTCTATTCTAAGAGGAAGTTAATTTTCTTTGATCCTACAAGAAATCCAAAAAAGATTTGCCGTCCAATTTAATCTCCTTCCAATAGTTTTACCTTGAAAGTCTTTAGCTTATAAATAAGGGCTTATTCTTGACTGGGAAATCAGAAAAAACAATAAAAGAAAATAAGATCGTTATGAAAAGTAAGGATTAATAATTAGACTCTTGCATATATTCTGTAACTATGCTGATTATTTTCTGAATTGTGATGCTACAATTCTTAAAGTATATTCTTTCTAAAACATTTATCCCCCTCTGCCTAATTACATCACTAATCAAAGCATGTATAAAGGATTGTGTTGCTGATTCCACCCCAGAAAAATCCAGGACTATCTTATTTTCATCACCTATGTATTTTAATATTTCGTTTAATCTTATATCTCTTGCAATATCTTTATTTCCTGCAAACGCTCCTGTTTTATCAAATATCCTTATCTCTTTCATACAAACCTCGGATGTTTATATTTTTCTTTTATTTTTTGTTTTCTTGCTTTTTGATAAAAATCTCTAATTAAGTCTAGAAGAGCGTTAAAGTCAGCATGCTCATCTAAGCATAAATCTATTCCAACTACTGTACCTGACCAATCTGGATAGTTATTATTATATGAAGCATGGTCTTTAATTGGGTCCGCAACAAGTCTTACTCCTTTATGTTTTGGATTTTTTAGAAGTTTATACATCCCCTCTCCGCTATATATCATAAAGAAATCTCTATCTACTTTTGCAAGAGATTTTATAAAGAACAACCCGGCTCCAGCATTACTTTCTGTTCCACCAATTTTTGTTGTAGTTCCAGTAATCCCGGGAGTTAAAGCCAACAAAATTGCCTCGATATCTGTTTTCGGACTATAAGATTGACTTATTGATTTCTTTACCCCTATTCCGCAATCTGCAACTCCGATTCTTATGGTATTACTCTTTTTATAATATTGTGCGCATACTATTGCCCCGTCGTCTGAATTAGCATGTTCAAAAACATTTCTTACCAACTCAAAAATAATATATCTAATTGGTTCAACTTTTTTTGGTTCAGAGTGTAATAAAGGCACCATCTCAGTAATAAATCTATCAAGTTGTTTTGAGTCCTTTATCACCTGTATTGTTACAAATCGCCCTGCAGATTCATGTTCTCTAATCTTAATCTCTGACTCTAGTCCAAGTATTTTGAATAGGCCCATTCTTTCAAAATAATGCTTAGATATAGCAGTTGGCTTATAAAATTTTATCTCTTTCCCCTCTCGTCTCATCTTTAAACCAATTGCGCAAACCATTGACAATACAACTGGATGAACTGAGACCCATTTTTGATGTGAGCTTATCTCTAAAACATCTGTCTCCAATACATCAAACGCTCTCAGGAAAGGGTCTATATTTCCCAGCCATACACTATTGGGCAAATGAATTCTCATACATTCTCTAGATTTAAGGTATTTATAAATGCTTCTAAAATACCGAGAATCCCGGTAAAATAAGTAAAACCCTGAAATCTAGGTTAGTTTGTCCTTTACATAAAAGAGGATATTTCAACTTATTTTAATCGAGACTTTTCGTGCAACGCCTCGTCTATTAACTATTTTTAAGTAATCCTTAATCTTTAAAAAGACTTTTTTCCCTAGCTATTTTATATAAAAATGAGCGACATTGAAGATATTCTAAGAAGAACAAAAGAGGACAAGGTTGATTTCGTTCAGCTATGGTTTACAGATATTCATGGAGCCCATAAGTCTGTTGATATTCTTCGAGATAAACTAAACGAATCCTTGAGCAAGGGAACATGGTTTGACGGCAGTTCAATTGAGGGGTTCACAAGAATTAAAGAGTCTGACATGTTTTTGAGGCCTGATACTGGAACATATGCTGTGCTTCCATGGAGCCCAAAAGATGAAAGAACTGCAAGATTAATCTGCGATGTTTACTCTCCAGATGGGAATCCATTTGTTGGAGACCCAAGATACATTCTTAAAAGAGCTTTGGGAAAGGCGAGGGAAAAAGGCTTTAAGTACAATGTTGGCCCTGAATTGGAATTTTTTTTGTTTAAGAAAAACGGCAATTTGGAGCCGGTTTTGCATGACGATGCGGGCTATTTCGATGCTGCGCCAAGTGATTTGGCAATCGGAGTAAGAAATGAAATAGTTAAAGCTATAGGGGCATTGGGATTAGAAGTGGAGATGTCGCACCACGAAGTTGCTCCTGGCCAGCACGAAATTGATTTTAAGTATGGATATGCTTTGACTCAGGCAGACAGGGCAATAACCTTTAAACATGCTGTGAAATCAATTGCAGACAAACGTGGATTAATTGCTTCTTTTATGCCTAAGCCGGTTTTCGGGGAGAATGGTTCTGGAATGCACGTTCACCAAAGTCTTTTTGATGCAGATGGGGAAAAAAACTTGTTTTATGATGCTAAGGGCGAATATAAATTAAGCGATACAGCAAGGGCTTTTATTGCCGGGCAGTTAGAGCACATTTCAGAAATTTCTTTGGTTACTGCGCCAAAAGTTAATAGTTATAAAAGGCTTGTTCCTGGTTTTGAAGCGCCTGTTTATATATGCTGGGCGCAAAAAAATAGATCTGCTTTGATAAGGATTCCTCATTATAGCCCTGGCAGAGAAAAATCTACAAGGGCAGAACTTAGATGTCCGGACCCCTCATGCAACCCCTATCTTGCTTTTGCAGTAATGCTCGGCGCTGGAATGGATGGAATTGAAAGAAAATTAGAGCCTCCAAAACCAGTCGAAGAAGATGTTTATGAGTTTAACGAAAAACAATTGGCAGAGCATGGAATAGGAACTCTGCCAGAATCTTTGGGAGAAGCAATACATCATTTCAAAAACAGCAAATTAGCCAGAGATGTTCTTGGGGAGTATACTTTTGAGAAATATTTGGAAGCAAAAAGAGAAGAGTATGATGAGTACAGGCTTCAGGTTACGCCTTGGGAAATAAAGAAATATTTGGAAAGTTCCTAAAGATTTATTTGATGGAGCTTCGAGAATTTGATTTTTTCAATCTTATAATGAATTACAACAATATTTAAAAATCACCTGTAATCTATCCTCATATGAAAAAAGCTATTTTTGTGGTAATTATCTTTGTTCTTAGTATTTATTCTATAGTGGCTTTATACCCGCAGCCGAAAATTACTCCAATTGGAGACGGAATAGACTTGGTATTTATTCCTCCCTGGCAAACTGCAATAAATGCGTTGTGGGATGAAATTTTCAATTTAAAAAATCAAGTAGCTAATTTATTTACAAAAACTGATGATTTGCAACAGCAAATTGATAATATTGAATTAATTCCTGGCCCACAAGGAGAGCCAGGACCAATAGGACCACAAGGGCTCCAAGGTGAAGAAGGAAAACCTGGACCAACAAGAAATTTGACAACAATTACTGCTGCGAGTGATGGTCCGGAGGTTTGTTGTCCAGAAGGTTATGTTAGAACTGGTTGTAGTAATACGGCTCTTAGTGGTGTAATAAATACTCCCTTAGGGGTTATGCCAACAGAAGATTTGTGTTGTCGTAATTCTGACGGCGTTAACCGTTATGGTTTGCGCACTTATGCAGTTTGTTTAAAATACACTGATTAACCCCCTAAAAATTGTTTTAATATTAATTATTATTAAATTAATTAGTGAGCGCAGCGAGCCAAATATTTAAAACCTCTTTTTTCCTTTAATCCCTATGAGTTTATTGGATAATTTAGACCCTGCAAAAATTTTTGGCTTGGAAAGCCCGGAAAAACTTCCAAATAGAATAATGAATAGATTAAGGAGCGAGGGAGAATATGCGGGAATAATCAGCTCTTACAGGTATATCGGCGGAAAGATAATAAAAGAGAATTCCCTAACAGGACGTTGTACTTTTTACGATTCAGACGGCAAAAACCCTTTTCAAGTCAATAAAACATAAACAATGCTTGCGACAATTATTCCTGCAGCAACGATGTTGCGCCATTCAATTTTTTCTTTCAAAAATTTCCAAGCGAAGAAATAAATGAATACAGTGCTTATCATTATCATAAGAGTTGTGAAAATAACCCCAGAGTTTACAAATCCGTAATAAATCACAAATCTGTAAATAACCCACATTAATCCAACAAACAAAATACTGGTTTTTTCTCTTCTGTTAAATGTGTTTAGGTTTGGCCTGAATGCAATTAAACTTATTGCAAGAATAAGCGCGCATCTCATAAAGTAGAATGTTATTGGAGAATAGAAATCCAAAATCAACCTAGATATAACTAACTCAAGAGCAAAGAAAAAACTCCCAAGGATTGCAGCAATAAAATACTTGTTAAAGTCAAGATGATGTTTTCTTATATGTGAAAATATCAAGGCAAGGCTTGCAATTAAAGCAGGAATTATTACCCTTAAATCTCTCTCATAAAGCCCCTCACCAAATATAAAACTGAAAATTATCGCGAGGATAATTACAAATAAAGATTCTGTTAGTTTTGCAGGTTCGATATGGGTGACTTTTTCCCATTTCATAGAATAATAAAGAAAAAGGTTTGCGATTATTGAAAAAATCCCGACAATAATGAAAATGATGATATTTCTTAATTCAAGCGCCTGTGCATCGAGCCTCCAAAAGAAAAACAACAGGGGCAAAGAAACAAGAACCATTGCCGCAAATTCTGCTGTTTGATATAATTTAATTCCGACTTTTTTCTTTTTCAGCATAATTCGCTGTATGATTGTTCCTACTGCAAGAACTAATGCCCCAACTGCAGAAATCAAAAAACCCGCTACCATTTTAAAAACCTACGGTTTTTATGCTCGAGCCCACACTCATTATTGAATTTATTTTTGACATCGTGTAAACTCTCGTCCCTCGAGCAACTTCTTTTCTGCTCGGCCATTGTGAAGTCGCTATGAATGTCTCATTTTCTCGCTTCCCAATAACCTCGTTGCCTCCGAGAGAAGTTTTATCAACCTCTTTTATTCTAAGATTAAAGACATAATGGTTTAAAATTATTTGTCTAACACCCACCCAGCTAAAATTTGCGCTCAACTTAAGTTTCGCGATATTTAATTAATGATGCTCTAAACCCGCTTTTGGTTGAATTATTTGTTTTTATATTAATCTCAAAAAGTAAAAAATAACTTTCACGCTAACCTGTTTTTATCGATGAAGAAATTAGACGAAGTCAATTTCTGAACGCATTAATATGCGAGCGAAACAAAGTGGAGCGAGCGCTTAAGTTATTAACATTCCCCACTCATGCGCAAGCCGGGAATTGAACCCGGGCCACCTCGTTGGCAACGAGGCGTACTGCCACTATACGACTAGCGCTTAATTTTTTAGAGAAAACTTAATATTTAAGTATTGCTATTAACAAAAAAAGGGCTGATTTCATCTATTATCAGCATCAGCTAAATCAAATCCTCTTTCTTCAAGATATTTGATAATTCTATAATGTTTTCTATAATATGAGTTGCCATGACAAAGACTTACTGCATTTTTGTCGTCAGAAAAATTTGCAGCAACATGTTCCTGGTTACTCCAAACATAAAATAGTTGGGCAAATTTTTCACCGAAAGGATTAGTTCTAGTTCTTAACAGATAATTCATATCTTTATGAAGCCCTTCCCCAATTCAATAACCCTAACTGCTTCATATCTACTAATTTTCTTTTATGATTTAATTTTCCTTTCATAATCATTTTTTGCTCACTCAATTTGATGAATAATCTAATAACTTTAAGCCCAATTCTCTTCCTGGTGTTAAGAAAAAATAGCCAACTTCCTCCAATACATACTTTGATTTGATTATTTCACGAACTTCTTGTTTTGTATGATGACTCGCATAGCATTTATATTCCCTAGTTTCAAGAAATTCAATGGCATTTAGCATCATTAAAGTAGCCACTAAACTTGGAGCTACAACTTTCCCATACCAATCCTTAGTGTCCTTATCCATTTTAATCCAACTTCAAACAAATCAACCCTTTTTAAAGATTGTTCCTTTGCTTTGTCCGAAGTTAGCATATCTTAAGAGTTGATTTACCTTTTTAAGTCTTAAAACAACTAAATTATTTTTTAAAAAGACCATTCCGGACAGAGCATGTTCCTTAGAATAAGATAATTCAAACAACCTTCGTCCTGGTTACCTTTCCGACGTTAATTCCTTTCTTTATGGTGAAAGCGTGCATATCCCTTGAATGATTAACTCCCCGCATTTTCAAAACCTCAACAAACCTCTGCCTTTCTGACTTTACCTCAATATAATAAAGCAGGGTTATGCTGTCTGCCTCAAACTCCGACGGAGAAATCCCCCTATCTTTTCTTCCTGATGGATTGTGCTGGACTGTAAGCAGGCTTGTAACATTCCAATTCCTGATAATGTCAAACAGCCCGAGAATTCCCTGCCTTTTTGAAAGCTCATCTTCAAACATAAGTGAAAAACTGGTGAGGCTGTCTAAAACAAGCCTTGAGATATTGTACTTAAGAACCATGCTTTCAATTGTTCCTCCGCCTTCGTCCAGCATCATTTTGACTTTTTCCGGAGTGTATTCAAGGAAAAAGAATTTTCCTGATTTTTCAGCAGCGTCCAGATCCCAGCCGAACTTTTTCATATTTGCATAAAAGTCCTCTTTTTTCTCCTCAAACGTAACATACAAAACATGCTCGCCTCTTCTAACCCCCTCAAGAAGATACTGCAGGGCGAAAATTGTTTTTCCGCTTCCGCTTCCGCCGGCAATCAAGTTTATTGACTCTGTTTCAAACCCGCCGACAGTCATTTTGTCGAAGCCCCTTATCCCTGTCGGAGATTTTACGGGCTTTTTCTTAATAGGCTGTTTCTTTATTGTTTTTTCTTTTTTATGATGTTTTGCAAGTCTTGGCAGTTTTTTAATCATCTTTAATTTTCGGCTGACTTGCATTCTATTTTTTTTAGAGGGCCTGCTTCTCTGTTTTTTCACTTTCTTTTTTTTCTTTACCATGTTATTCTAAGGTTAAGCTTTCTTTTAAAGTTTATTATATGAATGAAATGCTCTCAAGCAACAGCCCGGAAATTACGCCCTTTATTATAAAGAACAAAGTGTAGCTTATTGCGAGCAGCGGGATAAAGAATTTTATCCCTTCTTTTGCCTCACCCTTATTTACAAGCCCGATTACGAAGCAGGAAATAAAATCAGTTACGGCTATGAATATCAATGAAAAGTAAATCACGAAGTTTAGGGATATTGAAACTCTGCTGAAAGCCAAAGGAAGCGATGATGTAGCAGCGGTTGTTGTTTCCGGCAGGTTTGCCGAGAGCCCCAGGACTATCTCAACAAGGACAGAGCTGAGGGCGAAAAGAACAGGTGCGCCTACGCCAACTGCAAAGAATATAAAAATTACATACATCAAAATTGTCGACCTTGATTTTTTTTCTATTATTTCTTTCTCTTTCATGTTTGAAGAAGTCTGCTCAAGCAAGTCAGAGATGTTCCCGCCGGCTTTCAATCCAGAAATTATGAGCATTATGACTTTTGATATTTTTTCAGAGTCTATCCTCTCGGCCATTTTCTTGAATGCAAAAATTATATCCTGGCCTGTTGTTATTTCTTTTCCGGTTTTTAGAATTTCTTTATCCAAGGGGTCAAATTCCGGGCGGGCTGACAGCAAGAATGCGCGGTCTATAGTTATTCCTGACCTTAGATTGCTGGCCATAAGGGAGATTACATCCGGAAATAAAGACTCCATTTTTTTTATTCTTTCGTTTGCCTTCAAGCTTATTTTAAAATAAAAGAAAGTGTAAAGTATGGCAAATACAAGAAGAAACAATAAGAAGCTCTTTTTTGTTATAATCAATATCGACAGTGAAAGCGTTGCGAATATCGTGCATATAAAAAATATTTTATTGTGGTAGTCTTCCGGCGAAGTGGATATTCCTGCATTTTTTATGTTCTTTGCATAATCGTCCCTGAATCTTCTTGGATAGAATTTTAGCGTGTTCATTAAAAACCTACGATTTTTAGAATCCCTCAAGCGATTTTCTTTTTATTACTCGATGAAAATCTTTATCCCGTAAAAACCTACGGTTTTTATAATCTATTAATCCCAAGAACATTACCTGCATAAATACAACCACAACAAAAACTAAGACAAAAATGAGCTTCAAAATAATCTCGTTCACGTTTAATAAAGATGAGATAATTATCAGGAAAGTTATTCCAAGGGAAGGAAGGACAACAGCGATAAGCATATAAAACATGATTAAGGGGTTCAGCTTGCTTCCGTAGCTTTGAATCTGAATTGTCTGCTCCTCGCTTAAGTTTTTTATCCCCTCTCTGATTACTATGGCCATATCGCTTCCTGACCTCATTCCATTGCTGAGCTGCCACAAGACCCTTCTGAAATACTCAGATGTATTCAACTTAGCATATTTTTCAATAGCCTCAATCTGAGAAATGCCGGAGTTCATCTCCTTGGTTATCTTCTTGAATTCTGCGCTCACTTCGCCGTAATCCGACGTTGCTATATTAGCCAAGATTTCATAAATTGAGACGCCGGAATTTAGCTGAACCATCATGTCTTGAAGCACCGGAATCAAATTTTTCTCAATATTCCTTTTCTTGTTCAAAACAAATATTCTTGGGTAATTTCTCTGGTTGAAATATATAAAGAACGAAACAGCTATTGCTGTGCCTATGCCGAATGTAAAAAAATTGCTAATTTTAAAAATCCCCAAAATAGAAGTTAAAATCACTGAAAAAATCAGTATGTTAAATAAAAATCTCCGATAGCATACTGCAAGATACTGCCTGGCAGTCATGTCCACCCCTATTCCCTGCAGATATTCGCTAAGCTTTAGCTTTCTATGGCCTGTCAGCCTCTCAAATCTTTTTGCTTTTCTTTTCAGCGCCTCTACATTAGAAATAGTGAACGGTATCTTAAATTCCATATCATTCCTCATTGCCTTTTTTATTTTCCACTATCTTGCTAATTTGATTTCTTTTTATTATCTCTTTAAGCTTTTCGGGATCCATGTAATATAAATTCATAACCCTTCCCAAAGATTCTAAATCCCTTGCTTTATTTTTTATGAGCCAGTCAAAAACACTTTTTTTATATTCCAAATTCTTTTTTATCTCAATCTCATCCATTCCGGTGTTTCTGCTTAGCTGATCGAAAAACGAGTAGCTTTTATTGTGCGGAACGAACTCGTCTTTTTCAGGAACCCATCGGTAGATTAAGTTTGCCATCAGATTTTCCTTTCCCGGCATGAACTCGGCAAGCTGAAGAACTCGCCTGAACCCTTTTTTTCTATCTCTGAACATAACAACATTTAGATTGACGCTTCCAAGCATCGACGGGGGGACACTTATCGGCGGATTTATCATTCTTCTTATTGTTTCGTTGGCTGTATCTGCGTGGACAGTTGCGTAAACTGAGTGACCTGTATGCATGGCCTCAAATAAAACCTCTGCTTCTCTCTGCCTTCTGATTTCTCCCAAAATAATTCTGTCAGGCCTCATCCTAAGCGAGTTGACTAATAAGTCAAGCATCGAGACTTCCCCCTTTCCCTCGGGATTTGGGGTTCTTGTTACAAGCGGGCACCAGTACAAAAATCTTGGGAGCATTAATTCTCGAGTGTCTTCCATGCTGATAATCCTATGGTTTGGCGGAATAAATGGCATGCACGCATTAAGAAAAACTGTTTTTCCCGAAGCTGTTCCGCCGGAAAAAAGCACATTCATCTCATACTCTATGGCCAGCCATAAAATTGCGGCAATGTCATTGCTTACTGTTCGGTTTTCCATTAAATCAATAATTGTCCATGGATCTCTCGCAAATTTTCTTATTGTGATTGTGTTTCCTCTTGTGGAAATTGGATAAAGAACAGCATTAGCCCTGTCTCCTGTAACAACATGAGCGTCAAGCAGGGGATTTAGGACGCTTATCTGCCTCCCGACCCTTCTTGCAATAATATTTGCATAGTTTGTTATTTCATCTTCGGATTTCAGCTCAAGATTTGTTTTAATCCATCCATGCCTTTTGTGATAAACTCTTATTTCTTTGCTGTTAACGACAACAATCTCCTCCAAATTAGGGTCGTTTATCAGAAATTCAATTTTTCCAAGACCAAGCATTTCCTGCATTAAAATACCGACTAAAAAATCTTCAGTTTCTTTTTTTATTCCAGGAACTTTCTGCTGAATAAGGTTGGCTCCGACGCCGATGGTTGAAACGCTGATTAAATCCTTCCTAATGTTATCAAGAAGGGCCTTTGTTCCTGTTTTAATCTCTTGCAGATAAAGGACATAAATTTTTCCGTCTTCGGTTTTTTCAATGCTTATATCAACTTTTGCCTTGTCTATTATCAAGGGATATTTTTCTACAACCTCTCCTCCAATTTCCTTTATCGAGCTCTCAAGAAAAACCGGCTTTTTTGACTCTTCAATCTCCCTATTTTCCTTTGCTGTTTCATATGCATTAATTATTTTTTCAACATGCGCCTCGTTGAAATTCCTGCTTTTAAGAAAATCCCTTATCTTTTTTGGAGTGTATTTCTTTTTTATAGCATCGTGAACCCACTCTTCCACTTTATCTATCTTCTTCTTTTTTTCAAAAATCATTTTAGTTCTTTTCCTTTATTTTTTGCTTGTCAAAACCCTTAAGAGTTATTTCTGGGTCGCTGAATGCGGGATATTCTATTGAAACTAGGTCATCCTCCTCAAGTATTTTAGCCCATTCAAGCGCTTTTTCCTTGGGGATGCTGAATGTTTTTGCTATCGCTTCTAAATGGAGGAAGCCGTTCTCTTCCAGAATTTTGTAAAGAGAATCCATGGGGGTTTCTGATTTTCCCTCTGAAATCTTTATTTTTTTTGTTTGAATCAAAGCCTCCTCGTTTTTCCTGCCTTTTAGAAATCTGGCATAAGCAAAAATAACTATTGAAAGAAGAATAATCCACTGGCCAATGAAAGCAATTAAAGACAGATTAATTCCAAAAGACTGCTTGTCCAAGCCCTTTATGAAAAATCCAGAAACAACCCCGCCAGTTTCGTTGTTGTTAAAGTAAAAAAGCAAATCAATTCCAAATATTGCGATTAAAATTACTCCTAATATTAACAGCCTCTTTTTTCCCATGCTATTTGTAAAAGCATTTATATAGTTATTTCATTTTTAAATAGCGAAGTAATTATATAAACCTTACTAAATTAAAATGGGTGGGAGGAATTTTTCTAGGAAGTCGCAAATTGGCGTCGAGTATATGATTGTTGTAGGGTTTGTCACGTTTGCGATTCTTTCTGTGTTGACGCTCGCTTATTTTTATTCTGACCAGATAAAGGAAAGCATAAGGCTGAACCAAATTGAGAGTTTTGCAACGCAATTAGTCAGGTCTGCTGAAGGCGTTTTTTTTTCTGGCGAGCCTTCAAGAACAACAGTGAGATTGTATCTTCCTGACGGAGTTGAATCGATTCAGATTGTATCTGATGCTGTAATAATCACCACAAACACTGGAAAAGGAAACAAAAATATAAGGGTTTTTGAAAGCAAGGTTCTCATGCAGCCCGGAAGCATAACGCCTTCTGAAGGAATAAAAAAACTGACGCTTACAGCGCTTGCCGGAGAAGTTTCGATAATACAGGGTTAGGATTGTAATATATTTCATCATAATTTGTTGTTTTAGAAGTAAGTTACATCACTTTTAATCTCATATCTAATTATTAAAACTAACAGAACAAACATAGCCACAGCTTCTACACGACATAATTTTATAAACATTTATATAACAAAAGATAATATTCTTTATATGAATCAAGCAGTTTTATTCATAATTGCACTTTTAATTCCATTTATTTATTATAGAAGCCTTTATTACATTTATAGAACTTATTTTAAGGAATCAAAGCTAAGAGCAAGCTCTGGGTTACAGATACATCATTTGCATTATGGAGCCATTATCCTTATTATTACCGCCTTTATCCTGATTTTTTATGGCAAGAATAACTATGTCTTGGCTTTATTTGGATTAGGTTTAGGATTAGTTTTAGATGAGTTTGTTCCTGCACTTTTAATGCCTGGAAATAGAAAAATAGAGTTAGCAGCTTATGAAAAAGGATTTATTCCAACACTAATAATATTTTTATTAATTACATTAACTATGTTTTTTGTTTACTTTGTTTTCTAAGGACAAATTTCTTTTTCAGGCACTTCTAAAGTGTTAAAGAAGCAGTCAAGCTCTAAATCTTGACCTTGAAGAGATGCTGTTCCTTGCACAACCCGGAACTCGCCGGGAGGGAGAGAAAATTCTTCAACTTTTGAGTTTATCTGTCTAAATTCCTGTGATTTTTCTATAAACTTTATTTCTGTTTTGAAATTTCCTGCGGTTTCATCGTCAAGGTTATGTATTTCAGCTGAACAACTTATTTGCTGCTCCAAGCAATTCCCGCCTGATTCTTGAAGGCAGATTATGTTTTTTACAATTTTCTGAATTGAATAAGAAATTTGCTGTGTCGGGCAAGAAGAGCCTTCCGAAGAATATTCTCCGCCTCCAGAATCCCTCCCGCTTCCTCCAAAACCGCCAATGGCTAAAGTAGATTCGTCAATAGGCTCATCATTCTCATTGAAAACATCTTGACCAGCATCTTGATTTTCTTCTTCTGATAAACTTCCAATAGACTTTCCAACATTTTTATTAGAGTCATCCTTTACAAAAAGAAAATAAGTGAGTATAATAACAAACACAACCATTATTGCAACTACGAATTTTTTGTTTATGTTAGCCATTTAGCTGCAAACCTCTTTTTTAGGAACTTTAACTGTATTAAATGAACAATCTAAATCAGGAGGAAGGCTTACTGCGAAAGGATTGTAAGAGCTTGTATATTCTCCTCTTATAGTTTCAAATTCTCCTGGACCGAGCGTAAGTTTCTTAGAAATTGTATAAATAGAATTGTTTATCCCTTTTGATATATCGTAAAAAATAATGTCCAGCTCAAAATCCCCTGCAACAAGAACATCAAGATTATGAACTTCTGCCGAGCAGTTGAGATATTGTTTGTCGCAGGATTTTTTGATTTGTATTAAGCAGACAGAATTTTTTTGAATGTCTTGGATAGAATACGAAATTTGTTGGTTATAACAGGAAGGCTGAGATCCTGATCTCCCGGAATCTCCGCCAGAGCTGCTGCCCGAACTTCCGTCATTAGAACCAGCTGAAGCATCTCCATTATCGGCATTTTCCGACGAGTCTGAAGGATTTTCTCGAGAATCTCCAAGGTCTTTGGCTTCAAATAAGGATTCGATTTGTTCAATTGGATTTTTTCCAGAGGTTTTCCACGAAGACAGGCTTAGAATAACTATCAAAACAGCAACAATAGGGATTGAGCTTAAGATAATCCTCTTTAATTTGCTCTTTTTTTCCAAATCTTCCATTAAATAACTAAGAACAATATTCTTATAAAGTTTTGTTTACTTTAAGAAAGATGGCAGAACAGCAAAAAACGGGCTTTCACAATTATGTTCCTTATTTTTTAGTTGATGAAAAAGGAGAATTAATTCCCATTTATGCTATGGCCGATGCCATTACAGAATGCGCCAAAGTTGGAATTAAAGCGGGGAATTTTCTCTTAGAAGATATTGATGAAATTTTGGAGAAAGGCGGTTTAATTGAAATTCTGAGAAAATTATCTGAAAAGACTAGAGACTAACTAATTTTTATCAAATCTGAAATAGAATAGCTCCTAACATGGGGAAAACCATCTACACAAACGCAGGTCATATTTCCATAAGTAAAAACTACCTCTCCCTTAAGATAAGAATCGTATTGCAAGTTAAAATCCTGTCCTATTGAAATTGCCCTTTTTCTGATTATGACTTTGTCCCTGTGCGCCAAAAGTTCGGGTGCCATATAAAATTGCTGAAAGAAAGTTTTATAAAGATTTCCATACGAAAAACATTATGAGACATAAATTAATTGGAGATATTGGATTACCTTTAGCTGTTGCTTTAGCTGTTTTTTCAGCCGGTTACCCTGTAGCATCGAATATGAAATTGCGTAAATGCAACGGCCCTTGCATGGAACAAAAAATACACAATGGAGATTTTATATTTTATGAGAGTTTTCCTATGTTAAATAGAAGATTAAATAAAGGCGATATTGTTAGGTCTATTCTTCCAAATAATAAAGAAGAACGTATCGTCAAGAGAATAGCTGCGATGCCTGGAGATACCATATGCAATTTATTGCAGGAAAGAGTTTTGGGAGATAGCGAGTATTGGCTTTTGGGGGATAATCAGTCTAATTCTTATGATAGCCGATTTTTTGGCCCGGCAAATGAAATTAATGCGAGAGGCTTGTTTGTTTATTGTCCACATGAAAGAAATTTTCTTGACAGATTCAAGAGTGCTCATTAATCTATTGCATCAAGAATAAAGTTTAAAAATCCTGAAGCACATGTCTTTAAGTAGAGGGCGAGACTAGTTTTCGTTCGTTTGCGTTAGCAATTGATGGGGCATTTTCGGATGTCCCACCTCTACACTATTCTCTCTTTTATAGCTGTAAAGTAAACCAGCAATCTTAACGTAAAAAATTACTCACTCCTATCGTCGTGTATTTTATTATTAACATTAATGGCAAGTCTGCGAATGAAATGAACAATATATTATTAAACTAATAATTACCTTTTATCATCAATAATTGTTTCATCTTGCAACTTTATGCTCTTCCATTAAACTCCTTGCGATAATAATGTTGAAGGAATTAAACTGCGGATATTGAATTATAAACTTGACTTAACAATAGCGAAAACCCTTTAGATGGTCTATTAACAAAAACCTTAATTTTATATATAGTTTATTCTTGTATAAATTGAGGTGAATATGCTTTTTTATAAAAAAAATAATTGCTCCCATATTGGCAATTCTAAAGCGCAGGGTTCTGTTGAGTTTTTAATGCTGTTCGGCGCGGCAATGTTTTTTTTCATTTTGTTTTTGGGGGTTATACAGACAAATATCCAGGATAAAAACAAGGAGAAAGAAAGGCTGATTGTCCAAAATATTGCCTTGGGAGCGCAGAACGAAATCAGCATTGCAGCAGAGTCCACAGACGGATATTACAGGAATTTTTCAATACCAGAGAATATTTTAGGAAAAGATTATGGAATCTCCAACGGAAACGAATATTTGAATATAAGCCTTGGAAAATTTGCTGTTTTTTATAAAATTCCGCCGATTAATGGCGAAATAAAAAAGGGAATTAATGCAATAAAAAAAGAAAATGGGCAGGTTTATCTTAACTCTTAAATCGAAAAAAGCGCAGGCGTGGAGCTTTGACTTAGTTATAGCGAGCATAATATTTATCGTCGGCATTGTGATGCTTTACTTTTATGCTGTGAATTATACGTCCCAATCAGAAAACAAGCTTGATGACTTATTCTTCGAGGGAAATCTTGCTTCAGAGCTTATTCTCAGCGAGGATTCATTCGGAATCTTGACTGGAAATCAGATTAACCAGGCAAAACTTGATGAATATTTAAATTACCAGCAGAAAAAAGACGAGCTCGGGCTGACAAAAAACTTTTATTTTAATATTCAAAACGACCCTACAAATTACGGGCTTGTAAATCCGCCGGATGTTGAGAACATTGTCCGGGTAATCAGAATAACTATTGACAACAATAAAATTGTCTCGTTCAAACTTTATATATGGGAATAAAAAAAATAAAATTAATTAATGGAAAAAGAGGCTATTTTTTCAGCCTTGACGCTTTTTTAGCTTTGGTTATAATATTCGGAGTTATTTTGTTTATTAAGCCGACAGTAAAGCACGTTGACTATGAAGAAAGCATTCATGAAGATTTGCTTTTGGCTTTATCGTCGGTGGCTATTGCTGATTTAAACAACTCTTACGCAGAAACTTTAAGGTCAAGTGGAGCAATAACTAATCAAAACCAGTCTGTTTTAGATCAAATTGGCGAGTTTTATGCAAACAGCGACACTCGCGCAAATACTCTTGCTGATTCTATTCTTAACGAATTAGATTTGGATAAAAATATTGGGATTTATTTCGGAGACAGCGAGATTGCAAAAATAGAGATAATCCCATACGCAAGCGCTGAAACAATCTCAACTTCAAGGCAGATTATCAGCGGAATTCAGCAAGGCAACGCAACCAAGGGTTATTCATCAAGGGCATTTTTGTTCGCCAATAAAAGAGTTGATTATTTTTATTTTGGGGGTTATGTCGGGGACGGAAACATAAGCGTTATAATAAATGGAACAGTGCTTGGTGTGAATGTTGAAGGCGTATTCTCAAAAAATTTTGATGTTTACATAAATAATGTTTTTGCCGGCAACCATTCTCCAGCAGCAAATATTCCGTATAAATTCAGCCTTGCTGACCAACTGAGCAAGTTTGTTCCTGGAGAAAATATTGTTGAATTTAGGTCAACGCAGGAAAACTTATATGTTGCTGGCGGATTTATCAAAGTTGTTTACGATTCTTATGATATTAACGAGGGAAAAACTAAATTCTTTCCCGGAGTTGAAGGATTGATTAACCTATATGACAGTTTTTATGTCCCTTCTGTTGTTAAAAAAATGGACATTCTTTTGCATTATAACAGCAGTTATGATATTTTTATGACAATAGGAAATAAAACAGTTTATCAGGGAAATAGCAGCGGAAGTGAGACGAGCGTTATTTTAAATGATTCTTATCTGAAGAGCATTTTAGATACTTCTGGAGGATTGGGTGTTATTAAATATCCAAATCTTCATGATAAAACAGTTCCTGTAAGGATTGGACTGAGCAATGCCTCTTATTATCTAAATCAATCAAGTTATGTAGACATTATCTCTGTTACAGACATTTCTGGAAGCATGGATGAAGATAAAATAACTGATGCAAAAAATGCAAATATTCAATTAATTGATGCAATTCTAAATTATTCGGGAAACAATGTTGGTTTGGCTGCATACTCAACATGGGCTAAAAAAAATGATTTTCACACATTATCTAATGACAGCACTTCTTTGAAGAATGAAGTTAATTCATGGAATGCGCAAGATTATACTTGCATATGTTGCGGAATTCTCAAAGCAGTTAGTTGTTTTGATAAAAACATATTTTTAGATAATTTCAATGGACAGACCAGCGGAAGCAACCCAATTGGCTGGACTATCGTTGAAGGCAACGGAGTAATTGATATAACTTCATCAAGTTTGGAAGGGGATAGGGCAGTTAACATATCTAGACTCTCATCTCAAAACCCATCAATGAATCATTATTTTCCCCCACAACAGGATAAAATCACAACTGAGTTTTTAGTCAGGCACAATTCCGGCACTGGCACAATTAGAATGGAAGTTGAAGGAGCAAATGATGGGTATAGTTCGCTTCAAGACTATATAGTCCTTAAAATGTATGGCGGTTGGATTAGAAATGTTAATGCGCAGATTGTTAGTTATAATTTAAACACTATTTATAAAATAAGAGTAGAAGTTGTTCCTGGGGCAAGCACATATGACCTTTATGTTAATGACGCTCTTGTAGGAGACAATTTAGCTGTTTACGCAACAAGAAATAATGTTGCAAGGGTTTTCTTTACAACAGAAAATTCAAATATTAATTATGCAGTAGATGACGTTAAAGTATTTTTAACAGATGAAATATGCGATGTCCCTCAGGGAAATAGAAATAGGGTAGCTGTTGTAATGAGCGACGGACAGGCAAATAGAGATTGCGGACTGAATCCTGTTCCTGATTATGACCTGGACGGAGACACGGATTTTGACCCAAGTGACCAGGCAATTGAGGCAGCATGCATTGCAAAGCAAAAGAATATTACTGTGCATGCTGTTGGATTTGGAAATACAGCAGATGAAGAAACACTGCAGAATATAGCAAGCTGCGGGAGCGGGTCATACTATTTTGCAGATGTTGGAGGGCTGGTTGATTTATACACACAAATAGCTAACGATGTTATAAAAGCATCTTATTATGAGCAGACCATTACTGGAGAGGGTTTTTCTACGAGACTTTACCCAGATTCTTACATAAAACTTAGCTATCAGAGCACGCTCCCTTACGGATTAGTTGTATTTACTGAAACAGATATATTCAACAATCCAGAATCGCAAGGAAGCTTTTACATTCCTGAAGATTCCACGCCTTACAATGGCAAGGTTGTTTCTTATTCTGGAGCAAAGTGGACGAGCAATGTTGAGCTATATAATCAAAGCTCCTCGACATGGAAAAGTTTTTTCAATCTTGGGAGTTATGGTCTGAACTTTACTAATCTTGGAGACCCCTATATGACTGAAATTCCGAAATCTATGATAAAAACAGGGAACAACACTGTCAGAGTTTTTGTCGGCGTCAGCTCGAGCAATTACACCGCCGGCTCTATTTATAATAAAGTTATTTACTCCGTAATAAAGGAATTTTCTGCGTATTCGCCAATCTCGCCATCTGCCGATGGATGCAAATGGAATATAGAATTTGAGGATGGTTCTACAATAATCATGTCGGTTCCATCAAACTATTCTGGACCTGACCAATGCCACTATCAGTCTGGAAATATGTTTGACCCAGATGGTTCGACAGATGCGATAGAGTTAGCCATATTCAGCTTGCTCCGAAAACTCGACTTAAATTCAAACGGAAAAATCGAGACCAAGTTCTCTGATAATGACCTTACTCTTGACACTTCTGAAATCACCGGGATTCCATTTTCATGGGATACAGAGGTTCAGATAAGGACGTGGAGCTGAAATGAAAAAAAAGAAAAATATCCTATTCATATGCAAATATAATAGATTCAGGAGCAGGGTTGCTGAAGCTTATTTTAATAAGATAAACAAAAATAAACTAATTAATGTTAAAAGCGCTGGAATAATTAAAGGATTTTTGCCGCTTGACAAAGCTCAGGTTAGAACTGCTAAAAGTTACGGGATTTTTATCAAGGGAAAACCTAAATCAGTTAGTTCAAAAATGCTTTCAGAAACAGATGAAATAATTATAGTGGCTAATGACGTGCCTAAGGGAATATTTAAGTTTAAAAACAGGTATATTCAGAAAATTCATGTTTGGAAAGTTCCAGATGTTTTAAGAGGAAACGATATTTTGGGGGATAAAAAGATTATAGAGATTATAATGAAAAAAGTTGAAGGATTAATCAAAGAGCTAAAAAAATTAAAAAGAACAAACCCGCGCTAAAGCGCGAGGTATAAAATAAATAAAATGTTAAAACAAATCAATTCAATGTTAAGGAAGAGAGTTAATAATAATAATAATAATCTTCATGATGGTAAATGCTTAATAAAATTAAATTTTGAGGACGGCGATTCCTCCCAAGACTTAAAATATGGGTATCTTCGCCGTGAATGTAATGATTAAATCCAAAAAAGCCCAGATATTCACAATAATTTCAATTTTCTTGCTAGTGCTAATGTTTGCGTCTTTCGAGATTATCTCCATATTAAAAGACAGAAGAACAATAAATGACAGGGTTTCGTCGATGGAGAATTTTTTAAGCTCCATAGAAAAAAATCTTGGCAGGCAAATGTATATTGCGGGATACAGAATAATTTTTCTTGCAGAAGCAGAAGTTTATTCTTCTCCCGGATATATAAACGCAAGCGATTTTTTCAACGAGGCTTTCTTTAACGGAACAGTCAACGGGATTGAGAATCAGTCTTTTTTAATCGGTGTTGTTTACGACGATATTTTATCATCGATTAATAACAAGGCGGCAAAAATTAATGTGGATATTTCCCTTGCAAATTCTTTTATAAATGTGACTCAAAGCGACCCGTGGAGTGTTAACTTTTCAATGACTTCTGATTTTAAAATGTCTGACAGAAGCGGATTGGCTTATTGGAATAAAAAGCAGATGATTTCAGCAATGATTCCAATCACTGAATTTGAAGACCCGGTTTTTGTCAAGGGAGCTTTTACAAGAATTCCAAGAAAAATAATCAGAACTCCTTTTGAAGGAACTTATTTCGACGTAGTCAGTTTTTCAAATATTTCAGCGCAGCTGTCTGAAGGATATTATTCAAATAACTCTGACGCCCCTAATTTTTTAAAGAGGCTTGAGGGAGACTTTTCTCCAGACCCCAATGGAATAGAATCTTTTGTTGATGTTGCAAAGCTCGTTCAGCAGGGAATTTCTCCAGAAGATAAATCAGTCATTGACCATATTTATTTTTCAGGCAATAATCCCGTCGCAACGCAAGTTGATTCTTCCCTACCGAACTGGTTTAAGCTCGACGACGAACATAAGAAAAGATATCAAATTCCTTAACTGCAGAGAAACGTTTAAATAGGGGTTTTGCCTATCTAAAATATAGTTATTAAATTAACTAAGAATTGAAAAGGAGGTGTGAAATGTATCGAAATAAGAGGGGACAGGCAGCTATGGAATTCCTGATGACCTATGGCTGGGCTATCTTGGCTGCAATTATTGTTGTCGGGGTTTTATGGTATATTATCGGAAGTCCTGGGAATCTTGCAGGAGACCAATTCAAATTAAGCCAGCCATTTTCTGCAAATGCCATGTCTTTGAGCACAACAGAGCTTCAGCTTGAAGTTAGAAATGGTGCAGGGAATCCTATTACGATAACTGATGTAACTTTTGATGCCGGTTCGGGTTGTACGGATTTGACAGGACAAACTATTGCTGTTGCCGATGGAGCTTTGCAAGTATTAACTATTACCTGCGCGTTTAATCAAGGTGATAGACTTAGTTCCGATGTAACGATAAAGTATACTGAAACAGGAAGCTTAGTAACACAACAAGCCACAGGTTCTATAACTGCGCAAGTTCCTTAATTTTTTTTATTTTTATATATTTCTTAATTTGTTGATTACTTAGCTGGGGCTTTATTTTTTTAATTGCTCAGAAATTGACTACGCTCAATTTCTCCTTGCAAAAACCATATTAATGTGAAAAATGATTTTTTATGCCGGGTTTAAATAAACAAACTAATCAAAATATATTAACAAAGCGTATCCAAACTATCACTATTTAAAATCTCGCGAACAAAATGAGGCGACAAATCTCTAAATCCCAATTTTCACAAGCTTTTCAGGCCTAATTTTAAGTCGGCCTAAAAGTTCTTTAAAAATACAACCGAAGAACTTTTAAACAAAGAGTGACTGATTTAAATATTAAAGGAGGTATCAGTCATATGGCTAAAAAAAAGGGGAACTTGCTTGGAAGCTGGGCATTTCTTATCGGAGTGATTTTGGCAGTTGTTTTGGGGATTGCTGGAATAATGAATGCCACCTGGATTTACATCTTGGTAGTTCTCGGACTTATTGTTGGTCTGCTTAATGTTGCTGACGCTGAAGCTCGGCCGTTCCTGCTGTCGGGAATCGCATTGCTGCTTGCTTCTGCATTAGGCCAAGAAGTGACATCAAGAATAAGGGTATTGAACAGTATTCTCGACGCGCTTTTGGCTATCTTTGTTCCGGCAACAATAATCGTCGCCATAAAGAATGTTTTCTCATTGGCGAAAAATTAGTTTTATTTTTTATTTTATTCTTTATTCTCTTATTTTATTTTTAAAAAATCAAAGCAATAAAAATGATATTTAATTTTGGTGATTAGGTAAGTTTCGGACTAATTACGCCTCCGTTTAATACAAATATCAATTAGCAATTTAAATACATTTTTGTTTCTGTGATTAAATCTAAA
>JACOYJ010000027.1 GCA_016181885.1 Candidatus Pacearchaeota archaeon
AAGAAACGGGGTTAAAGACCCAAAATTTTTAAGAATAGTTGAAAATGTGGTCATTCTGCTCTTCATTGCTATCCTTATCTTAATAGTTGCGGCAATTATTGAGGTTTATTTTACCCCATTACTATTCAGTTAAAGTTGTATTGAAAATAAGAAATCTTTAAATACGAAGCTTTCTCCACATAAATAAGGAAATTAAAATGACTTCATTTGTATGCAAAGAGTGCGGCTACAGATTTGAATCCGGCCTTGAAAACCGAAAAAGGAAGTGTCCTTACTGTGGAAAAGAGGGTATTTCCAGAGAATTATCTGCAACAGAATTGCTGGAAGAAGAATGATTCTTAATCTTGTCAAATGGAAGAAGAAAAATTAAAACCAACAGAAGATTTGCACAGTGTGCAGAGCGAAATTCATAGCAAGGAAGCTCCAAAAACAGATGAAATTGAAAAAAGGAAGGAAAATATCCTGAATTTCGCCAAAAAAAAGGCAAGTTGGATTTATTATTTAATTCTTGCAGGCATAATTTACGTTGCTGTCTACATAAGAACACTAAATATGCCTAGGCTGAGGGACATAACCACCAACACATGGACTTTAGGCCCTGACTTAGACCCTTTTCTATTTTTAAGATGGGCTAAGGAAATCGTGGCAAACGGCAGTTTAGCATCAATAGATATGATGAGATATTTCCCTTTAGGTTATTCAAGCGCAAATGAAATGAAACTCTTAGCTTATTTAATTGCAGGCTTCCATAAACTTATCTCCATTATTTATGAAGAGGCTACTGTAACATATTCTGCAGTCTTGTTTCCGGCAGTGATGTTCGGGCTCACGGCAATTGCGTTTTTCCTTTTCGCGAGAAAAGTCGTGCACAAACAAAAACCAAACACCAGAAATATAATAGCTTTGCTGGCAACTGCATTTTTTGTATTAGTGCCGTCGCTGCTCCCAAGAACAATCGCGGGAATTCCAGAAAAAGAATCTGTTGGTTTTTTATTTATGTTTTTAACGCTTTATTTCTTCCTCGAAGCCTTCACCTCAGAAAAATTAAATAAAGGAATTATATTTGGAGTCCTTTCTGGAATAAGCACAGCGCTTATGGCATTAACCTGGGGCGGAATGGTTATGCTGTTCCTGTCCATTCCAATAGCAACCTTAACAGCATTCATAATTGGAAAAGTTAAATGGAAGGAATTTTGCATTTATTTGGCATGGTTCTTTTCAGCGTACATATTCATGATGCCTTACCTAAAATCCGGGATAATCTATGAAATTTTTGCATCTACAAGATATGAGGTAAGCGACATAGTTTTCTCAGTCTCTACAAGCATTGCGGTGGCTATGATTTTCTTGATAGGAGCCAGCCTCTTCCTAATAAAAAAAGATAATAAAAAAATAGCTGAGCTGGAAAAACGAAGCAAGCTTCCAAAAGAATTATTCTATGTTTTATTTTTAACTGTTGTTCTTGGCATAATCGTGACTTTTGCTGTCGGCCCTGCTTTTATAATGGGATCGCTCGCCGAGATTAAAAACTCTCTTGTATCCCCATTAGTATCGAGATTCGGGCTAACTGTTGCAGAGAATAAACAGCCGTATTTCACAGATTGGGAAGGCAGTTTCGGCCCAATAAAACTAAAAATTCCATTGTTCTTTTGGATGTTCTTCATAGGAGCAGTAACAATGTTTAGTTATTTGGTAAGTTCTATTGATAAAAGATATAAAAGATTTTTAATTATTGGATATTTAATCTTCCTAATTTCCCTTATATTCAGCAGAAGCTCTGCCGGCGGAACTTTTAACGGGGATAACGGAATAAGCATCTTGCTTTATTTTGGGGGCGCTATTTTATTTTTTGCGATAATTGTCTACTGTTATAAAAAATTAATAGAAATTGGGGAACTCGACAAACTAAAGGAAATAGATTTCGGATATGTTTTGTATTTAGTAGTGTTCACACTTGGACTGATTATTGCTAGAGGAGGAATAAGATTCATAATGGTCCTTGGAGCAATTGCGCCAGTAGCTATTGCATTTTTAGTTATAAAAACTGCAGAAAGATCGCTAACGGAAAAAGGAGAAATGAAAAAATTGTTTTTAGGCGGGCTTGCAATAGCTCTTATACTAGCTTCTATTTTTACTCTTTGGGCTTATTATAAAGAAGACTCTGCGAGCGCGAGAGGCTTTGCTCCAGGACCTTATCAATGGCAATGGCAAAAAGCCATGGAGTGGGTAAGAGAAAATACTCCAGAAAGCTCAGTGTTCATCCACTGGTGGGATTATGGTTACTGGGTTCAGTCAATAGGTGAAAGGGCTACGGCTTTGGATGGGGGAAATGCTATTGGATACTGGAACCATTTAATGGGGAGATACGGTTTGACAGGGCCAAACGAAACAGAAGCATTGGAATTTTTTTATCCTCATAAGGTAACCCATTTATTGATAGATTCTACAGATATCGGCAAGTATACAGCATTTTCAAGCATCGGCTCTGACGATAGTTATGACAGATTTGCTTGGATTTCAAACTTTGGACGGGATGACAGACAGACACGGGAAACCCAGAATGAGACGTTTTACATGTACACTGGCGGAGCAAGCCTCGACGACGATATAATGATAAATGGAAGTGATGGCAGGGAAATTTTATTGCCTAGAAGGGCGGCGGGCATTGCTGCAATAATTGTCGGCGAGGATAAAGATAAAAAAATAAAGCAGCCAGAAGCGATATTTGTGTACAATAATCAGCAATACTCGGGAAAGCTTAGATATGCTTATTCTGACAATGAATTCTATGATTTTGGTTCTGGCATCGACGCTGGAGTATTCCTCTTCCCGAGATTAGACCAAACGTCTGATGGAAGAGTCAGCCTCGTCAGAAATGGCGTGTTGATGTATTTGGGCTCTAGAACGGTCCACAGCCAATTAGCAAGATTATACTTATTCGAGCAGGAATCAGATTACTTTAAATTAGCTTACAGCCAAGACGGCTACATTGTTGAAAATCTTAAAAGCCAAGGACTGACTGGAATTGATGAATTTGTCTGGTATCAGGGGCTTCAAGGCCCGATTAAAATATGGGAAGTAACTTATCCTAAAGATATTCAAGTAAAGGAGGATTTCCTTAGGAAAGATTTCCCTAATCCTGAATTTGATCAAGCAAAGCCCGGGGAGTATTAAGATGGAACCCCTATTAGTCATCTCTATATTAATTAGTTTTTTTTTAACTCTTTTTTTTACGCCTTTTTGGATAAGGGGGGCAAAAAGATCCGGTCTCGTCGGAAAAGATGTGCATAAGCTGGAAAAGGCTGATGTTGCTGAATCCGGCGGGGTTGGTGTTTTATTTGGATTTGTCCTTGGAGTTTTGTCTTATGTAGCAATAAAAACTTTCTACTTTTACAGCACGGAAAATTTAATATCCATATTTGCGTTATTGAGCTCTATACTCATTGTCGGATTTATCGGCTTGATTGACGATATTTTAGGCTGGAAAATAGGATTAAATAAAAGGACAAGAATTTTATTCTTAATTTTTGCATCAATCCCGCTGATAGTAATTAATGCCGGCGAATCTGGCATTTTCGGAATAGATTTTGGACTCGTTTATCCTTTGCTTTTTATTCCAATAGGGATAATAGCAACATCAACGACCTTCAATACCCTAGCCGGATATAATGGGCTGGAAACAAGCCAGGGAATAATAATTTTATCTGCATTAGCATTGGTTGCTTACAGAACAGAAAATTCCTGGATAAGCGTTATTCTTTTATGCATGGTTGCGTCGATGGCTGCGTTTTATTTTTTTAATAAAAATCCGGCAAAAGTATTTCCAGGAGATACTTTGACTTATCCGATAGGGGCGTTGATAGCCATAACGGCTGTCCTTGGAAATATAGAAAAGATAGCGATATTCTTTTTTATTCCCTATATTTTTGAGGCTGTTTTAAAGATTAGGGGAAAATTAAAAAAAGAAAGTTTTTCCAAGCTAAATGCCGACGGCAGTTTAGATGAGCCTTATGACAAGATTTACGGGCTGGAGCATCTTGCTGTCAGAATTCTAAAAAAAATAAAAAGAGAAAGAAAGGCTTATGAGTGGGAAGTTGTAATCTCGATTAATTTATTTCAGTTAACAATAATATTTATTGGATTTTTATTATTCAGTATAAAACTTATTTAATTAAAATGATTGCAATAACTATTGACTGCGAGCAATGGAACGCCCCTGCATTAAGAGGAAAGAAAGACCCTTCAAATGACAACACTTCTTACAGCCTTGACGGCAACGAGAAACTGTTAAAAATTCTCGACAATAACAAAGTCATGGCAACATTTTTTGTTACTGGTTTTTTTGCTGAAAAAGAGGGAGAACAAATAAGGAAAATAGCCAAAAAACATGAAATAGCGTGTCACGGATATAATCACTTTTACAGAGGGAATGAAAATTTAAACCTATTAAATGATATATCCAAAGCTAAAAAAATTTTGGAAAAAACCATTAAGCGCGGCATAATCGGCTTCAGGGCTCCGCAGGTTCAATTTTCAAAAGAGTTAATTAAGATTCTGGAGAAATTAAATTTTAAATATGATTCGTCAATTCATTCTGCCTGGCTTCCTGGATTTTATAATCATAGAGACAAGCCCCTAAAACCTTTTAAAATTGGCAAAATTTTAGAGATACCAGCGTCGGCAAGTTCAAAATTAAGGCTGCCATTTAGCTGGATATTTATAAGAAACCTTCCTTTGATATACAGCGTGAATATAGTTAAAAGACTTTTAAAGAACGGAATAATCCCGGTAATTTATTTACACTCATGGGAGTTTTATCCTGTAAAAAATAAAAGCGTTGCCGGCTACATTACAAGAAATACCGGAGATAAATTTTGCAGGAAATTTGACAAGTTCTTGAGAGCATTCAAAAACGAGAAGTTTGTGACTATGGTGGGGATTTATAGAGATTTTAAAGACAACCAGTAGGAAAAATTTTTGTTTTTCTAGCGACTTTTAAATAAACCCATTTAGCAATATGATCAACTGCTCCATCATAAGAGTTGTGTCTTTTGCACGGCAAATTTTCATTTGCTGCATAAACCATTCCATTTCTTAAAGACGAAACTATAGAATCTCTATTTCGCAAACTTATAGACGGCAAAGACATATTACTTCTTCCAATTTCATAAATCGAGTGTCCGTCGCTTGAAACTAATTTTCCTAAGGTGTTGCAAAGAGCAGGGTTTTGTGTTCTAACATGATTAAAAAATTCCAGAGCCTTCTCATTTGCCTTGGCATATCCTGGTAACCATAAAGCACACTCGCCATTATGAACTTCTAAAAAATCAAATTTCCCAAGATATCCCTTATGAATTTCTAAAAATGGACCTATTCCATCTTTATGGAAAGGATGATCCGCCCCAAGAATTCCTCCCATTTCTTTAATCTCTTTTAAACGATCGTCTAAAGTTCTGCGGGGTTTTGGATGCTGTCCTTTATTCATGCCTAAGGCAAGAAGGTCTACCTGCTCTCCACTAGGGAGAATTGTTTCCATCTCTTCTCCTTTCACAACAATTATATCTTGATTGGGAAAATAAAGAGCATTCCCAAAATCCTGTCTCTCATAGCCTGGAAAGCTTGCAAAATCTTCATATCTTCTTGTTGGAGAAAAATTGACTACACCTAAAACTCCCCCACTCCCTAGCCTCTTCCTAGCTTTATCAATAACTTCGTTAACATTAATTCTAGAAAACCATCCTCCAGTCTTTAGGTGATTATGCAAATCTGCTTTTACTAAGTCCATTAAAAAACTGAATTGAAGTCGTTTTTAAATATTGTGTAACTAAGTCAAAAATATAAATGTTTAAAAAGGACATTAGCTAGCTTGAAAGATGGAAATTAGTGCAGTTAATTTAGCTTATGATTCGAGAAAAATTTCCAAACTTGATGAAGGATTAGTTGGAGAAATTAAAAATATTGGGGTTGAATCTTTTATTAATCCAAGGAGGAGAAATACTTATGAAGTCCATATCTATGGGGAAAGTGAGGGAGTAATGTTAGCAACAAAAACCATTATTGACTCACTTGGAATTCCAAAATTTGTCTTTGACCCTACTCATTTCGAGATTGTGGATAATGCTCTCAATCCTTATGGGAAAGAAACGAGGCGTAAATTTCGCGGGTTTGCAGTCGGAAGGCAAGTTATAGATATTAATTAATTCATATAAAGTCACTTATTTTATGCTTTAATTCTAAGTAAGCCAACCATATTATAAAAAACGATCCATCAAGTATTGCCATTAAATTATCTTGATTCACTAGAGATAAATTCTTAACAATATTTAATCCAAACTCAAAACTAAAGAAAGGGGAAAATATTTGAGATGGCGCCCAAATCATGGAATCGAGAAAAATATGAATAAAAGTTCCTATAGAAAACATTAAGAATATCAAGCTTAGTTTAAGTTTGTGTCTTCCAATGTTGCATATTTTAGCCTTAATGTCTGCTTTCCTAAATATAAAAAACAAGAATAAGAAAATAATTGGAATTAAAAGGATATGAGTATAACCTTGTAGTTGACGGATAATAATATCTATATCTGGAGTTATACCCGCAAGCCCCGCTATCAAAACATAATGTAGTGAAAAATCTTTTTTACTTCTCTTTTTAATGTAAAAATCTCTAAAAACTGAGACTAATAATAGCGGGACTAAAATATGAGTAATGGCATGGGGCATAAGCTAAATAGTTTATATAGAGTATTAAATCTTTCCTAAGATAAATTTAAAAGCAATTTAAATTAATTTATAATATGCGCTTTAAGCCTAGTTATCTTGGAATTATTGGCATTGGGATTCTGGCATATTTAATTTACAAAGCTGGAGTAAATAATTTATTAAAAGCAATTAAGGATATTAACCTGATTTGGATGATTCCGGTTTTAGTATTCTCTGTGATAACCATTCTCATAAACGCTATGAGGTGGAGGTATATAACCAATACTATGGGAATTTCGCTATCGACTAAAGATGCCTTTAGCATGACGTTCAAAGCTATGTTTGCGGAAAACAGCCCGGGAAAAATGGGGGAAATATTTGTAAGGGCGAATTATCTTCAGAAAAAAACTGGAATTGGCTTCGGCAAAGCATTATTCTCGACCACATTTAGCAGATTTGTTGATTTGTGGGTGACGGCGATGGAAGCTGTTATTGCTTTGCTAATTGTGATTTTCTTGTTTGGCATAAAGGTTTCCGTAGTAATCCCCTCCCTAATTTTTCTAATTGCGATAATTCTGTTTTTTATAATTTTGAAAAATGAAAAGACGGTAAAAAGCATTTTAAAGCCGATATATAATTTCGTTTTGCCTAAAAGCAAGCAAGAAAAAGCAAGCCAAACTTTCGAAGAATTTTATGCTGGGGTAAAGAGCATTGGGGCACGGGTGATTATTGTATCATTTATTTATGACTTGATTGCTTTAGCAACTGCTGCATTCGGGTTGTATTTCACTGCTCTTGCTTTGGGAATAAACTTCCCCCTTTATTTAGCAATCTTGGCTGAACCCCTAATGACTGTCGCGGTATCCCTGCCAATTTCTTTCTCAGGCCTTGGAGCAAGAGAAGGGGTGTTTGCTTACTTATTTTCATTAGTTAATATGCCTCTTGAAAAAGCAATAGTTTTTTCATTAACAGTTTTTATACTTAGAAATATTCTTTCTTTATTTGGAGTCATAATGATTTTCTTCGATAAAGAAAAATCAAAGAAGACAGATCAAAAATCTGTTCCAGTATAATTAAACTGGTAAATTACCAAGGCTGGCTGTTGATCATTAATCATGTAAGCTTGAACCGGAGTTACTAAATTCGGGTTATTTTGCGGGAACGAGTAAGCCCACGGCGGATGATTCTCAAAAATTGACAAAACCAGATATTTTGGGCGCGAGCTGGTTATATTTTTAATAAAATCAGTTTCGTTTTGATATGGTGATAGCGGGAACACACTTTTCTCGGCGTAATATACTAATTGGGGCTGGGACTGCGCAAAAATAATGTCTCCGGCATTAGAATTATCTTCAATCCATAACCCTGCATCTTTAACTTGAGCGTAACTTGTAAGCTTTTGTTCTATAAGGCTATCTGCTCTTTGAAAATGTGGGTAGAATATGAAAAAAAGAACAACAATAATCAGCAGCCATGCTAATATTTTACTTATTTTTTTTGAGGCGTATTCTTTAATATTGTAAAGCGCATAACCAGCGACGGCATAAACTGCCGGGTAAATTATTAAAATATATCTCTCATCGTAAAGTTTTATTTGAAAGGCTATATAGGCGAAGGGAATTATTATCCAAAGCAAAAGCAAAAAGAGATGATCCATATCTGTTTTTTTATTTTTGAATATTAAATCTAACCCTAAAACAACCTTGCTTAAGTAAATCAGCCCTGTTAATAGTAAAATTATTATTATCCAGCCGAAGTAGTCTGGCATATATCTAAAATATGTGGAAGTTCCCCAAGGAACTCCTTCGTCAGCTGCAGCCTCCGGGGTATTAAATTCTAAGGCAGAAAACCTATACGTCCAATTCTCTATTGGATTTCCAAACATATTATAATAATAAAGAAAAAATGGAACTGCGGCAAGAAGAGTTATTCCGATTAATATGTAAACTTCTTTTTTCTTGAACAACGAGAACTTTTCTTTAGCAAACATGTAAATAAAGATAATTCCGACAAACATAAGGTTCATTTCTCGAGCGTAACTTGCAGCGACGAAAACCGGGCCAATCCAGTAGAAATATTTTGGAATTACTCGTGATTCTTCCGCATATCCTTTCCAAAAAAGAAAAATCATGAGAAGCCATAAAAATAATCCTGTAGTGTCTGGGAAAAATCTTGTTGTCGCATATGCAACAACCCAGCAAACTGCCAGAGAAAACCCTGAGAAAAATGCCACAAACTTGTTTTTTGTTATTGAATGCATGATTTTGTAAACCAAACCAACAGATACGACTGAGAGAATTGTCTGTATTATCCTAAACGCGTGTTCCGTCAACCCTATCTTGAATAATCCGGCCCATAAAAATGAATTAAACAAAGCCCTGCCCCTGTTAACGCCTACGTCCGGGGTTCCGAAAGCTATGGCCTTAGACTTAAGCAGATAAACAGCTTCATCCCACCATAATGGCTGATTAAATGTTTTTAACAGAAAATAAACTTGAATAATTATTGCCAGCCCAAGAACAAACAACAAAGGATAATTTTCTTTAGAAAAAAAGCGGGCTGAAAATTTTCTCAGGACCTCCTTTCTATCCCTAATTATTTCTTTATCTTTATTTTCTTCAATTACCTCTTTATTTTCTTCCATTTAATATGCTTAATGCATGAGTGTAAAATTTATAAAACTATTTACTGGTTGTTGGTGGTTCTTTTTGCGGTTTTCTGGCAGTAGCTATCAGGCTTTTTGATAAAATTATGTTTATTAGAAATATTTTTCCAAGCAGTTTTAAAGGAAATCCGCATATTTTTTGAGCGAACCATGCAATTGTGCCTTTAAAAGAAAAAGCGAGAGAGTCTGGAAAAACCCTGATTATTTTAAAATCAGCGCAATGCAGGACTTGAAAAAGCGATTCCGGCGTAAACCCCACTTCATGGGTAAAATCTGAATATCTGGACCTTAACATTAATGGATTGGACATATTTGGAACTTTAATTATAATGATCCCGTTTTCTTTCAGCGAATCTTTAATTAAGCTAAGCAGTTTATTAGTATCTTTTTTCGGAATATGCTCCAGTACTTCTATCATGACTATTGCATCAAATCTATTTTTGTTCTTGCTTAAGAATTTAAATGTGTCTGCAACAAGCAAAACCTTATCTGTAATGTGTTTTTTTGTGAATTCATATTGTGTTTTTCCAGGTTCAATGCCCAAAAAGTTATTGTAGCCGGCATTCATCATGGTTTTTAAAAAGAATCCGTTGCCAAAGCCAATTTCCAAAACTCTTGAGTTTTTGTCTTTAGGGAGCAAGGGTATGAAGTTTTTCCTAAAATATTTCAAATAATCTTTCATCTGTTTTATTTCTTTGTCGAAATCATAATGTCCGCCAACATAATCATCCCAAAATTCTTGCATGAAAACTTCAAATAGATAAGGTTTATAAGATTTATTGCGCTGAAATGCGACATGGAAATAATCTATAAGGTAGAAAGAGAAATCAATAAACAATTGGATATTTTTTTGGAACAGAATGGGGACTATACAAAAAAACTTTACAGCTCTCCGAAAATGCTTGAGCTTGTGCAGGAAATGTATTCTTATCCTTTTTTCAATGTTCTTTTTTATAATAAAAAAGAAGAGTTAATTGGATTTATCCCATTCTTTTCTGTAAAAAGCTCGCTTTTTGGGAACAGACTCATGTCGCTGCCGTTCAGCGGGCACGGGGGAGGACTATGCCTAAAAAAAGATCTTGCAAAAGAAGAAATTAAAAAGATAATAAAGGAGATGTGCAATGCAATAAAAGAAATAAGCAATAAAGAAAGAATAGACAGCGTAATATTAAGGCAGATAAATAATTTCCCTGAAGCTTATTTGAATGAGGGATTCGTATTTGGAGAAAAAGAGCATACCTTCCTTATTGAGTTAACCAATGAAAAAGAAATGTGGGGCAATTTGGACAAGAAAGTTAGGAATGGCATACGAAAAGCGGGAAAAGAAGGCCTGAAGCTCATCGTTGAAGATTCTGTATATGAATGGCACAAACTGCATCAAAAAACAATGAAAAGGCTTGGAACTCCGCCAGTAGCAAAAAAACATTTCAAGCGCATAAAGGAAAAATTTGGGGGTGACTTTTTGATTTTCTTTGCCGAATATAACGGAAAGAAAATAGGAGATATTTCTTTTTTTGTAAATAATGGCTGCATCTTTTGGAGCACTAATGATTGTTTAGAAGAGTACAGGCATTTGAACGTAAGCAGTTTTCTTCTTTTTGAGTGCATAAAATACGGAATAGAAAAAAAATGCAAATTTTTAGACATGGGTGTCAGCAGAGATAACTCAAACAATTTTTCCTTTAAAATCAAATGGAAGCCTAAGTTATTTGACACGAGCAAGATGTATTATTTTTTTGGAAAAGAAAATTTCATTTCCCCTAATGAGAAAAAATACGCTTTGGTCAGCAATGTTTGGAAAAGATTTATGCCTGAAAGCGTGGCTAATTTGATAGGGCCGCGAATAAGAAAAGGACTTGGATCTTAAAATAGATGTTGCTTTAAAATTGAGGACAGCCACTCAGTTCTTTTTTTAAAATTAGAAATCTCCTTAAACCTTTTTTGTGAATTTAATAAGATTTTATTGCATTTCTTTTTATCATGCAAAAGTTCAATTATTTTTTTTGCCATATCTAAAGAATCTTCTTTTTTAGCATAAATCCCGCATTCTCCTAAAATTTCTCTATTTGCTGGATAATCAAATACAACTGCAGGAAGTCCTATAGCCATATAATTAAGAAGTTTGCTGTTTCCTTCTTTCATAACTTTTTTTTTTTTTTTTTCAACATCGGCTAAACTTAAATAATCGTAAAGTTGAAAATAACTAATGCCGCCGGTTAAAATTACTTTTCCATTTTCAATGTGAGTTTTTATTTTATCTGTAAAAGATTTTTCTATGGGATAACCGGAGATTACAAAAACTGTATCTTTCTCTTTTGACAAGATATACTCAATTATTTTTGGGATGTGATTTATCCCCTGTATTTCAGTCAATAAACCTAAAAAATAAATTACTTTTTTTCCTTCAAGATTAAACTTTCTTATTAAATTTTCAGCATTCTCTTTATTTATCGGGAATTCGCTTACTCCATCCGGAAAAGCAAATATTTTATGATTAAGGCAAGGATAAATTTCTTTCATTCTATTGGCTATAGCTTCTGAGGTGGTAATTATTAAATCTGACTTCGGAACAAAAAACATTTCTAAACCCTCGATTAAATCATATAACATTCCTTTTTCATTTATTTTTGCTGATGCGACCATTTCCTCGGCAAGAGAAGAATCTTGATTATCAAATACAAGTCTTGTTGAATTTAATCCTTTCAGAGATTTTATTAGATGTCCTATCCACAGCCCTTCGTGCATAAAAGCATAAATCATATCAAATTCGTTCTTTTTTATTTTAAGAAGAGCTGAAAAAAACAGAAAAAAATCCAGGTAAATTTTCTTGAAGCTAAAACCTGGTTTTGGCGATTGTTTCAAACCCCCAGAAAAACTTCTTATTATCTTAAGATTATCTGCTTTCACGTCTTTTCCCAATGGAAAACAAAAAAGCGTGATTTTGTGGCCGTTCGCTAAAAGCAGTCTTGACATTTCATAAACCCTTATATTAGCGCCTCTATCTTCAAGATAATTTAAAGGCGCGATCATCGCTATGTTCATTGGCATGACTAAACCTAAAATTAATTGTTAATAAAGATTGTTATAATGTGTTTTCCATATGACACGATAATTAAATTAACTGTTAGTTTGTCAAGGCTTAAAATTAGCCCCAAAAGATTCAATTAACATCTTCCCTATTTCAACATTTGCCGAAAGAGAACGCAAAACATTACTTTCAAGCCCTTTTTTCACAAATTCTTCGCAAGATTTTCTGCTGTCCATTGTTCCTGCATCACTCCAAAATCCATTAACCAAATAATATCCCGCTTTTCCTTCTGCAATATACTCATTATTTGCATCAGTTATTTCATACTCGCCTCTCCAGGATGGCTTGAGTTTGGAAATTTTATCGAACACAGTGGAATCAAAAAAATAAATTCCGGTAACTGCCAAGTCAGTTTTAGGCTGTTTTGGTTTTTCTTCTATGCCTATTATCTTAACGCCATCGATTTCAGCAACTCCAAATCTTCCTGGATTTAAAACTCGTTTTAAAAAGAACATTGCCCCAAAAGACGAATTCTCAAAATTTTTTGCGGCCTGCAAAAAATCATCCTCGAATATATTATCCCCCAAAATTACAACAATCATCTCATTTCCGACAACATGCTTGACTAAGGCAAGAGCTTGCGCAATCCCTCCTGCTTCTGGCTGATAGTGAAAAGAAAAATTAATGTCTGGGTGCAATTGCCCAAGGTATCTGGCAATGTCTGAGAAATGCTCCCCGCCTGTAACCACACTAATTTCTTTTATCCCCATCTTCGTTAAGGTATGTAGAGGATATTCTATCATGGGCAGAGAACCAACTGGGGCAAGATGCTTGTTTATGACTGCAGTTAATGGAAAAAGCCTTGTTCCTTTTCCTCCAGCTAAAATTACGCCCCTCATTTGAGATAACCGCCCAGTGTGCCCATAATGATTGAAAATTTTATATTTAGTCTCATATTAAACTATTTTTGGATAAGGTATGGGAATAATATACTTTCCCCCTTTTTCTTTATAAGCTTTTGTTTTGTCCATTATCTCTTTTGCAAAATTCCACGCTGTAATAAGCAAATAGTCCGGCATTTTTTCAACCAGGCTATCTGGATGAATTATTGGAATATTTGTTCCGGGAGTTAATTTGCCCTGTTTCTCCGGGGTGTGATCAAAAACCCAGTCAATATGATTTTTATTTAAATCGCAGTAGTTTAGGAGAATATTCCCCTTAGCAGACGCGCCAAAACCAGATACAGATTTTCTGTCATTTTTGATTCTTTTAACAATTGAGGATAGGCCTATCTTTATTAACTCGACATTTTCTTTAAACTGCTCGTAATATTTTAAACTATAAACCCCTAATTTTTCTTCAGCCTCCAAAAATTGATCAACAGAGCCGTTTGACCTATTGTTGTTTCCATGTTCGATGTAAACCCTTATTGAGCCTCCATGAATTTCGTGCTTCTCGGCTCTAGCAACTCTTAATCCATGACTCTCAGCAACAAGTTTTATTGGCTTAAGCGACAAATAAGACAAATGTTCATGATAGATTGTATCAAATTCTGTTTTGTCTATCAAATCGTAAATATGCGGAGATTCAAAGATAAAAAATCCGCCATCGTCCAAGAGTATTTTTATTCCTTCAAGAAAAGAATGAACATCATCAACATGGGCAAAAACATTAAAGGCGGTTATCAATTTTGCCTTCCCATATTTTTGCATAATTTCGTTAGCTAATTTCTCGCTCCAAAACTCTGAAAGGGTTTCTATGCCAGATTCATTTGCTATTTTTGCCAGATTTACTGCCGGATCTACGCCTAAAACTCTGTTGCCTCTTTCTTTAAACGGCATCAATAAACATCCGTCGTTGCTTGCGATATCAACAACCAAGTCGTTTTTTCCTAGAAGACGGGAATTTAGATCTGAGGCCAATTCATTGCAATGTTCCTTAAATAAGTTAGACACAGATGAACGATAAACATAATTTCTAAACATCAAAGATGGATCAACGACAACGCTTAACTGAGATAAGTAACAGTTTTTGCATAAAACAACTTCTAAAGGGAAAAATTTTTCATTATAAGACTGGCTTGGAATAAGAAGTTCATTAACCAAAGGCATTTTTCCTAAATTTAAATATTTAAAGAAGTCCTTACTTCCGCAAAATCGGCATTTATCCAAATGGCGATATTCTCTTTTTAAAAAATAATCTTTGATTGAAATTAATACATCGGAGAAAGGCCTGACCTTAATCCCGATTCTGGCAGCCTTATCAGTATTAAGGACGACAGAAACTCGGTTGACCTTTGAATCAAAATAAGTTTTATCAACTTTTTCAACCAGGGATTTATCAAATCCATAGATCTCTGCAATTTTATTGGCAGCGTCATAAAAAGAGTATGAATCGCCGGCTAAATGGTATATCCCTGATTTTCCCGAATTTACTAAAGATAAAACTGCATTTGATAAATCGTCTATAAAAGTTAAATTTCCCTTAGTATCTGCCGGGGATTTAACTTGCCTTCCTTCAATTAGATTATTAATAATAGTGTTGACGAATTTTTGACCAGAAACTCCGTAGAGCCGCGAAGTTCTGATAATTAAATGATTATTAATTGAAGCGACTATCTTCTCAGCTTCTGATTTTGTTCGGCCATAAAAATTAACTGGATTCAGCAAATCGTCCTCAAAATACTCTCTCTTCTCACCATCAAACACTGCATCAGTCGAGAAAAAAATTATTTTTTTTGGCCTCTGGAGAATAATGTTTCTAATTCCGCCGACATTAATTCTTTTAGCTAAATCTGGGCTCAATTCGCACTCTTCGACATTGGTCATAGCAGAACAGATTATTGCTATATCTGGCTTATGAGCATTAAAAAAATCAGAAACTTCTAACTCATTGGTAATATCTAAATGAAATAATCCTTCTTTTTCATTTGAATTGTAAGTGCCTACAACTTCAAAATCTTTAGAAAAGTCCTCTGCTAATTTCCTGCCAAGAGAACCGCTTGCCCCAATTATTGCCACTTTTTGCTTTTCATAAGACTTGTTCCAATCAAAACCTATAGATTTATCATCGTATGGAACTCTCTGCTCGTCTGGATCAGAAACATCGTAAGTATTGTTCGTCAAATAAAGAACCTCAGCTGTGTCTTTTCCAAGAACTTTATATCCATGCAATACTCCTCTTGGAATCAAAACAGCTTTTTCTCCAGAATCTTCACTTAAGATAATTTCTTGTGTCTGACCCTTTGTCTGAGAATCCTGCCTCAAATCGTATAAAACTACTAAAATTTTTCCTTTGATGAGATAAAAAACGTCATCTTGATTTTTATGCCAGTGAAACGCTTTGATTGTTTCTGGCGGAGTTTTTCCAAAAGATACTTGTTCTATTTTGTCTAAAAAGCCTTCATTAAATCTTAAAATCTCTCTAAAATTACCTAATTCCCCATGCGCCAATTCCGCTCCAAGTGAGTCTCTATCTGGCTTATCTTGGTGAATTTTTATCTCCTTTATTTTAACGCCAACTATATTCTTCCTCAAAGGCTCCCACCAACTCTTATTATTTTTATACCAATCGACCAGAAATTCAAGCTCTTTTTTAAAATCTCTTGTTTTGTAATAAAACCCGAGAGTTTTTAGTTTAGCCCCGTCTATTGAATACCGGAAATCATGGCCCAGACGATGGGGGATTTTTTCAATCATATCTTCTTTTTTTCCAAAAATACCCAGAAGCAGCATTGTAATCTCCATATTGGTTAATTCATTATTTCCGGGAATATTGTATACTTCTCCTAATTTTCCTTTTTGAGAGATGAGCCAAATTGCCCTGCAATTATCTTCTACATGAAGCCAATCTCGGACATTCAACCCAGGATTTTGTTCAGACCACATTAAAGGAACTTTTTTCCCATCAATCAGGTTTGTTATGAATAAAGGAAGAATTTTCTCTGGAAATTGAAATGGACCATAATTATTTGAACTTCTGGTGATTATAACTGGCAGGTTATGAGTAGCAAAAGCTGCCAAGGCCAAATCTTCAGCTCCAGATTTTGTAGCTGAATAAAAGCTGCGCGGATTTTTCGCATCTGTCTCCTTAGAGCTTGAAGAATGCGAAGATAAACTTCCATAGACCTCATCGGTAGAAATTTGAATGAACTTTATTTTTCCGTGCCGCATTGCAGAATCAATAAGAACGCCTGTGCCTTCTAAATTTGTTTTTCTGAATGCATCAGCATCGACAATGCTTCTATCAACGTGGCTTTCTGCAGCAAAATTAAAGATAATTTCCGGCTTTTCTTCAGATAATACCTTATCAACTAAAATTTTATCTGAGATGTCTCCGTGGATAAACTTATAATTTTTATGCTCACCCAGCCTGAGATATTCTATATTTCTTCCGCTGGCAGCATATGTTAATTTATCTAAATTTATAACATTTATCCCTATTTGGTTAGAAACTTCCATCGCCTCTTTATCTTCCAGCAGATATTTTATGAAATTTGCTCCAATAAAACCGCTGCCTCCTGTTACAAGAACTTTCATTTTAAATGAAGACTTTTAAAGGTATTTAAGAATTATCAAGTTATAATAGATATTTCATCTTCGAACAACTATCTTTATAAATAAAACTAATCCAGTTAGTGCATGAAGATTTTAATAGATATGTCAAACTCTCCGCATGTACTTTTCTTCAGGCCAATTATTAAAGAACTAGAAAAAAGAGGGCATAATGTTATAATAACTGCAAGGGAACATGCTCAAACAAAACAGCTCCTGGACCTTTTTGGCATGAAATATTGCTTAATCGGAAAACATGCCGGAAAAAGCATTTTCAAGAAGCTCCTCAATGCAGTATTAAGGGTTTTTGAACTATCGAGGTATGTTTCAAAGGAAAATCCTAATGTGTGTTTAAGCCACCAATCCCCTTACATTATCTATGCAGCCTTCTTAAATGGAAAGAGAAGTATTTACATATTTGACAATGACCAAGCAAAACTTCAAAATTACCTAACTTTTCCTTTGGCAACAAAGATTATGCACCCAGAATCTTTATCGTATAATAAAAACAAATTTATAATGTATCCTGGACTTAAAGAATCTGTTTATTTAAGTTCATGGCCAGATAATGAAATTGGTCTTGAGAAGATTAAAAAGATTAAAAAAAAGAAGATTTTGATTAGAACAGAAATAAGCGGTTCAGCATACCATTCCGGAGATTCTTTAGTCCATGTTGTAAAGAGGCTTGCTTCCAAATATCAAATTATAATCTCTCCTAGAAATGAGGAGCAAAAAAAAAGTTATGAAGAAATAAAGGGAGTTATTATCTTAGAAGCTCCTGTTGACGGACCAACTCTCATAAAAAATGTGGACCTTGTAATGGGGGGGGGCGGAACAATGAACAGGGAGGCTGCTGTTCTTGGAAAACCGGTTATTTCTTTATATTCTGGAAAACTTCTTGCTTCGGACAATTATCTTATTGAAAGGGGTTTAATGGTGCATAATCCAAACCCATCCTTCGAATTAATAGAGGAAATCATAAATAAAAGAGGAAGAAAAATTAACTTTGCTAAAATGGGAAAAGAGGCTGTTAAAAAGAAAATTAAAGAAATTGAAAGTTTGCAATATTTTTCCTCCCGCATACTTAAAAATTAACAAAAACCTTGGAATATAAATGAAAAAAATCATGTTCGTTGTTGCAAGCAGGCCAAATTTTATGAAAGTGGCTCCGTTAGTTAAAGAAGAAAAAAAAAGAAACATTAATTTTTCAATTCTTTACACAGAACAGCATAGAAGCGAAGCCATGACTGGAATGATAGCAGAAGATTTAGAAATGCCCAATGCAGATTACAGCCTTGATTTAAGGAATAGTGTAAAAAGCAACTCCAAAATAAAAAAAGGATTGGTTTTTATTAAAAGATTTATTGAGGCTAGAAATATTATAAAAAAAGATAATCCAAACATCGTGGTGGTTGTCGGAGATGTTTTTTCTTCAGTTTACGCAACATTGATCGCAAAAACGCTTAAAATAAAAGTGGCCCATGTTGAAGCTGGATTAAGGTCATTTAACAATAAAATGCCTGAAGAAAGATCAAGAAAAATAATAGATAGATATGCTGACTTTCTGTTTACAACAGAGGAGGAAGCCAATGCAAACCTTATAAAAGAGGGGAAGGATAAATTAAAGATTTTTCTGGTAGGAAATATAATGATAGATTCTTTAATTAAAAACGTTGGAGCCGCCAAAAAGATTCATGCTTACAAAAAATTTGGATTAAAAAAGAGAGATTATGCTGTATTAACTTTCCATAGGCATGAGAACATAACTAACAAAGAGAGGATAACCTCAATAATCTATTCTTTAAATGAAATAGTCAAACGCATCAAGGTAATTTTTCCTTTACACCCTGCAACTAAGAAACAGTTAATTAAATATGGGTTACTTGACAGTCTAACTAATATTAAAGGACTTAAAATAGCAAACCCGCTTGGTTACTTGGATATGATAAATCTTGTTATGAATTCTTCTTTTGTAATAACTGATTCTGGGGGTTTACAAGAAGAAACCACTTATTTAAGAGTGCCATGTTTAACAATAAGAACAGAAACAGAAAGACCGATAACTGTAAAGGTTGGAACTAACACTATTGTCGGATTATCAGAAGAAAAAATTCTTTTTAATGTTGATAATATATTAAATAAAAGAGATAAGAGCGGGAAAATTCCTTATTTATGGGACGGAAAAACTGCCAGCCGCATAATTGAAATATTAAAAAATAATTAATTAAGAAAGATGAAGATAATATTAACAAGTGATGTTGAGCTTTGGAGCTGGAATAAGAATTTTGAGCGAGATGTTAGAATCGGAGTTTTAAAACTAGTTGAATTGGCTGAAAACGAAAAAATCCCGGTAACTTTATTTATCTCCTTGAGCGACAAGGGTTATGCGCAAGCGGATTATCTTGAAAACATCAGCAAACTAATAAACCTCCTAAAATCAAAATACGTTTCTTTTGGCATCCACACTCATTGCAAAAATCTGCCAATTGACTATTCTAATAAATCAGACAATTTGATTGATTATTCTGAAGAAGAGACTGTAAAAATATTGGGGTGGTATAAGAAAGAGCTTGAGAAAATCGCGGGCAAGAAAATATATGTCCATCGGGCTGGCGGTTATCATATCCCTAAACTGGAGGTTCTCAACGAGTGTTTTAAGAAAACCAAAATAAAAATTGACAGCTCTTTATTATTTCGGGAATATAGCCGGCCATTTAATTTAAAAAACATGAGAGAAATTCCACCGGCAACAAATATGAAATACTCAAAAAAGAGAATTGTTTGGAGCCCGGAACAAATGTCCTTTAAAGAAATTATTGGCTTTTATAAAGATGCAAAAAGCAAAACAGATGTTTTAGTGATTAACTTTCATAGCTTTTCCGTTTATGGAGACTTAGGTTTCAAAAAAAAGATATGGTATTCAATGCCGAAATTAGTTAGATTACTTTTAAGGCCCATAATAAATTTGCAAAAGAATAAGATGAAAAAAGGCAAAGTAATCTCGAAAACCAGCAAACCCAGCAACAATTTTGTAAATCTCAAGAGAATGATTAAGTTTTTAAAAGAGGATGGGTGTGTTTTTACTGGTTTTAATGCATGAAAATGAAAAAAATATTGAATATTGGATGTGGAGACAAGCCCATTAAGGGAGCAATTAATCTGGATTGGATTAAACAAAAAGGGGTGGATGTTGTCCATAATATAGAAAAAACTCCGTGGCCTTTTAAAAAAAATGAATTTGATGAGGTTTATGCATATAATATACTGGAACACGTTGACAATTTCATGCCTATAATGGAGGAAATACATAGAATACTCAAGCCAAACGGGCTGTTGATTGTTTCTGGACCATACTATATGCATAAGGATACTTTCACAGATCCAACTCATAGAAGAGGCTTTACAACAAAAAGCTTTCAGTATTTTGAAAAAGAATGCAACTTAAACTTTTACACCAAAGCCAGATTCAGGGTAGAAAAGATAAGCTTATTCGAGAACGATAAATCCTTATATAAATTTGTGCCATTCAAAAAATATCTAGGGTATCTACTGTGGAATTTGATACAAGGCATAGAATTTAAATTGAGGGCAATAAAATGAAGATCGCATTTATAACAATTTATTTTCCTCCAATTGCTGGAGGGGAGGGAAATAATGCATATTTCTTAGCAAGAGAGTTGGCAAAAAAACACGAAGTGCATATTTACACTGCAGATAGAAGGGGAGATAGTATTTTAAAAAAAGAAGAAAATTTAAATGGGATAAAGATTCATAGATATACTCCGGATATCCACAAAGGATATCACTTTCTTTTTTCAATAAAAATGATTCGAGATTTAAACAAAGAATCTTTTGACGTAATGCATTTTTGTTCTTTTGGCGTTATACAAAATGATCTTATTTTATTGAAAAAATTAAAAAAGGGGGGCAGAACTGTTTTTATAAACACCCCAGCACATCCCTCTTTCTCTTTTGATTATCCATTTCCAAAAAATCTGATAGTTAATTATATAAAAAAAATTGAAAGAGAAAAAATCAATCCAAGATACGATAAAATAATTGCTATAAGTGAAAATCAGGATAAGTGGATGAAGGAGTGGGGAGTTAAAAAAGAAAAAATAGCTCTTGTTCCCCCAGGAATAAACAAAGAAAATTTTAGAAGAACGAATAAAAAAAGGATAGGGGAGAAACTAGGAATTTTAAATCATAAAATTATTGGGTATGTTGGAAGAATTCAGGAATATAAAGGATTATCTCAAATAATAGAAGCCTTGCCTAGAATAAAAAAAGAGGTCAGAAATGTTAAAGTGTTATTTATCGGCAGTGATTCTTATTATAAAGAAGAATTAATAAAATTAGCCAAAAAGCTTGACTTGGAAAAAGACGTAGTTTTCACGGGTGAAGTCAGTGAAAAAGAAAAAATTGACCTCCTATCCATAATGGACGTGTTTGTACTTCCTAGCAAAATAGAGGGTTTTGGAATTGTAATGCTCGAAGCAATGGCACAACAAGTTCCAATAATAAGCACAAAAACTGACGGGGGAAATTTCTTAATTAAAAATAATGAAAACGGATTTTTATACGATTTCGGAAAAATTAAAGATCTTGAAAGAGACATAATTAAATTATTAACTGATGAAAAATTAAGGAAGAAAATTATTAAAAATAATCTAAAAAAGGCCGGGAATTTCCTATGGAGCAACCAAGCTAAAAAATTAGAAGAAATATACAAAGAAGAACTAAGGAAGATTAAAGATGATAAGGCACTATGAAACCAATTTTTCTGCGAAGACGCTTTTTAGTGCTTTATTTAAAGAAAAAACTTCGGAAATAACAGATTTTTTTCGCAAAAAATTTGGAAAGGAAGTTATTTTAACTTCCTCCGGAAGCTCTGCAATTTATATTGCCTTAAAGGATATAGAAGAAAAATCCGGTTCTGGGCAAGTAATTACTTCAAATTACAGTTGTAAGGCAATACCTCGAGCAATAATAAAAGCTGGATTTAGGCCAATCTTTGTTGACATAGACTTAAACCTGTCAATGAATAAAAAATTGCTCTTAAAAGCCATTAAAGAAAATAAAGATGTGAAAGCGATTATTGCATGGCATCCAGAAGGATTTGTTTTCGATAGGAGAATATTCAAAATCGCAAAAAGATATAAAATTCCATTAATTGAGGACTGCGCTTCGTCACTAGCAAAGGTTAATGGAAAGCTTGTTGGCGGGCGGGGGGACTATGCAGTATTTAGTTTCAGAACAGGAAAACTTATCCACGGTGGAGGCGGAGCCTTAATAAGCAAAGATAGGATAGATATTAGCTTAAAAAACAAAAACTATCTTCTTGTTTTTATAAACCTACTAGATCTTTTTTTAAGGAAGTTTTTGAATATTAAAAAAGTTAAAGCTGTATTTGATCATTTTTTTGATCATCCGGGGAATGAGAAAATGTCCAAAGCCGAGAGTTACATAGTTTATTCTCAACTCGAAAACATGGACAGAATTAGGACAAAAAGGATAGAAAATTATAATCTTATTTCTAAAAATAAAATAAAAAATCTTATGAAACTAAATAAAATTGGGGTTGTGCCATGTCCAACCTCCATAATCTTATTAAAAAATAATAGGAAGGATTTTGTCAACCATCTTAAAAAAAATGGGATATTAATCTCAACCGATCATTCTCATGTTAATTCTGATGTTTTGGATGAAAAATTTTATGGGGATAAAAACTCAAGATTTATTGCCAGCAGAATATGCCATTTGCCAGTTCACGAATTCTTATCCAATGAAGATGTAGGAAAGATAAAAAGGTTTGCAAAATAGTGAGGATGCAAAAATATATCTTCTAAATACATAAACATTATAAACTTTCGGAAAATCCTGCAAACATGAAAAGAGCGTTAATTACGGGGGTGACTGGGCAAGATGGAAGTTATCTAGCTGAATTATTGCTGGAGAAAGGATATGAAGTTTATGGGATTGTGAGGAGAACTTCCGCATTTAACAGAGAAAGAGTGGAACATTTAACCAATAATCCTAACTTTCATTTAGTCTATGGGGATATGGCTGACACTTCTTCATTAAGTAAAGCCATAAATGAGATACTTCCGGACGAAATTTATAATTTAGCAGCCCAAAGTCATGTTAGGATAAGCTTTGATATGCCAGAGTATACTGGAGAAGTTAACGGGCTCGGGGTTTTAAGGATATTGCATTTAATAAAAGAAATTCAGGAAAAAACTCCGGGAAAAATTAAATTTTATCAGGCTTCAACGTCTGAATTATTTGGAAAAGCACAAGAGTTTCCGCAAACAGAAAAAACTCCTTTTCATCCACGAAGCCCTTATGCGATATCCAAATTATATGCATACTGGAATACTGTTAATTATAGGGAAAGTTATGGTATTTTTGCTTGCAATGGAATATTATTCAACCATGAATCTCCCAGGCGGGGGGAGAATTTTGTTACAATGAAAATTGCAAGAGGTGTGGCTGAAATAAAAAAAGGAATAACTAAAACTATTGAACTCGGGAATTTAGACGCTAAAAGAGACTGGGGGCATGCAAAGGATCATGTAAAGGCTATGTGGTTAATACTACAACAAAAAGAGCCAAAAGATTACGTAATTGCATCTGGAGAAAACCATTCAGTAAGAGAGTTTCTTGAAGAAGCTTTCAAAGTTGTTGGAATAGAAGTAATGAGCAACAATAAACCTGGGATAGGAGAAGAGTATATTAGAAAAGACACTGGAGAAGTTGTGGTTAAAATAGATCCAGCTTTTTTTAGACCCGCCGAAGTTGATAATCTTTGTGGAGATGCTTCAATGGCTTACAAAGATTTTGGGTGGAAAGCAGAAATTTCCTTCAAAGAATTAGTCAAAGAGATGGTTATTTCCCAAATAAACAGAATTGAAAAAGATGAAAAAGCTTACATCAGAGATATAATAAGAGGGATGGTAATGGAGGAAATTGAAAAATCCTTAAAATCCGGATTAAAGGCTGACTTCAATATTATTGGAAAGATTTAAAATCTATCATTTTAACATTAAAAAATGTTCAGAGTTTATTTTTCGCTCCCAGAATATTGGAATAACAAAATATTGGAGGCTTCAGAAACTGCAGAATTTGCAAATGCAAGCAAATACGAAGGAGAGGTATTATTTTTTGAAGATGAAGAAAACACTGCGGTAGTTATTGTCAAAAAAAAATTCTCGAATGTCTTTTCTCGCGCTCAGATATTTAGCAATTCTACAAACGAGAATTTCTTAATAGGAATATTTGAAAATTTAAGAAAAAAAGGCGTGGCATACGCAAGAGTCGGGAATACCATGTTTGGATTGGAAAAAGAGGTAAAAATTGATGGCGCTGATTTAATAGAGAGGCATACTTTTACCCTGGATCTAAATCAAAACTTGGAAGACATATGGGCAAAATTTGACAAAAAATTAAGAAACTCCATAAGAAAAGCGGAAAAAGAAAAAGTAATTATCCAAGAAATATCCGATGAAAAAGAGATTAGGGAATATTATAAAATTGCTTTGGAAACTGAAGAAAATATAAAAAACAAGAAAGGCAGAAAGACTTTCTCTCTCCAGAGATACGACTTCTTCAGAGAGCTGTTTGCTAATAAGTTAGGCAGATTCTTTATAGCTAAATCTGGCGATAAAATAATCGCTGGAGCGCTTTTTTTAGTTTTGGGGGAAAAATCAGTCTATTTTCACAGCTGTTTATCCCGGAAGCATGTAGAAAAGCAGGCTCCAAGCTTGATACACTGGGAAGCAATAAAAAAATTTAAGAAAGAGAGCATAAAAAAATACGATTTAGGCGGGGTTACAATTGGACTTGATAAGAATGATTCCAGATTTTTTGTTTACGAATTTAAAAGGAAGTTTAACGGAGAATTAGTTAAATTTTACAATGTTGAAATTGCTTTGTCAAAATTTAAGAAAAAAATACAGGATTTAGCAATGAAAATAATCTACGGAGAAGGCTTATGAAAAAAATAAAGCTTGCGGTGATAAGCCCTTTTTGGCCTTATGGAGGCATTAGCAATCATTTAGAAAATGTTTATCCTAGATTGGCAAGACACAATAATTTTGACATAACTCTTTATACTAACTATCAGAACCAAAACGAAAAAAAAGAACTTGGAGAAAAGTTTGGTGGAGTCAATATCTTTGCTTATTACACCCTGAACAAGAGATACTTTAGAGGGGTTGGCTATGCTATTGCGACCTACTTGAAGAACCTGTCAGACTATGACCTTCTAAAAGTCCATAATACCAGTTATGCTATCTGTTTGCTTCCGAAATTATTATCGACGGGAAAGAAGTTTATTGTACACACACATGGGAGAGATGTAAACGAATTATTAAACAAGATGGTTTATAGATTTTTGGCTAAAATTGTTTACAATAGAGCATCTTTAATAATCTGCCCCTCTGAAAGAGAAAAAAAGAAAATAATTGCCCTGGGAATTCCTTCAAGAAAAATCAAGATTATTCGTGATGGTATTAACTTAAAAATAGTTGCTAAAAAAAGGACTGGCTTTTTAAGAAAAGAACTTAAGATAAAAAATAAAAAAATATTGGTTTTTGTTGGCCACATTTCTTACACGAAGGGTGTTGATGTCCTGTTAAAAGCTGTGCCAAAGCTAATGAAAAATGATCTGGCAGTTGTTCTTGTTGGAAACATAGGCGGCGGAGGATTGAGTTTAGTTCCTAAAATAAAAATTATTGAAAAAATATACCCTGGAAGATTTTTCTGGATTGGAGAAAGAAGAGATATTATAAAAATTCTTAACTCAACTGATTTTTTTCTGTTGCCATCATTATCTGAAGCTTCTACTTCAATAGCATTATTAGAAGCTATGTCTGCAGAAAACTGCTGTATCGCAACAGATGTTGGTGACGTGAAGAAACATTTGAGAGGGGGGTGTTATATTATCAAACCTAAAGACCCAAACGAGATAGCTAAAGCTATAAATTATTTAATCAAAGAAAAAAGCGTGGCGAAAGCAATCAAAAAGAACGCAGACAAAATTATCAAAAACTTTTCGTGGGATGCCATAGCTAAAGAGCATATAAACCAATACAAAGAGGTAATTAAAGTATAGATGAGTGGTAAGGAATATTTTTAAATTCTAAACTGCAAAAACTATCAAATAAAAAGAGAAAATGATGCTTGAAGATTTAAAAATTGATGGGGATAAAAAAATTATAGAAGCTATGAGAAAGATAGATGTCTCTGGAGCAGGCATTGTAATAGTTGTAAATTATAATGGAGGGGTTATGGGAACTGTCAGCGATGGAGATATAAGGAGGGCTATTTTGCGTGGAATTGATGTTAACGAAGAACTTGTTAAAAATGTCGTTAGAAACGATCCAATTTTACTCCACCAAAGAGATTTACTTGATAAAAATATCATAAATATGGCTGCACTAGCATTATTCAGCAGATCTCCGGCTGGCGGCTTTGTTCCAGTGTTAGACGAGAAAGATGTTCTTATTGATTTAATTAAATTTACAGAGCTTGAAAAAAAAGAATATAAGCCGGTGAATAAATTTAACGGGACAATCACTTCAAAAACCAATGTTAAAAAGATACTTATTGTTGGAGGCGGGGGATATTTAGGAACTGTTTTAACTAAAAAACTCCTGCAAAAAGGTTATGGTGTTAAAGTGCTGGATATTTTCTTGTTTGGAAAGGGTCCGTTAAAAGAAATGGAAAACCATCCTGGATTAGAGATAATAGAAGGAGATATTAGAAACATAATGACTGTTTCAGAAGCCCTTCATGGTGTTGATGCAGTGATACATCTAGCAGCAATTGTTGGAGACCCTGCATGTAAAACAAATCCGATAGACGCCATAGAAACTAATTATCTTGCAACAAAAACTCTTGCAGAAGCATGTAAATATAGGCAGATTAATAGATTTTTGTTTGCATCGACTTGCAGTGTTTACGGACGGGGTGATTCTGCATTAACTGAAGAAGCGCCTTTAAAACCCCTCTCACTGTATGCAAAATCAAAAATAACATCGGAAGAAGGAATCCTGGGATTAGGGAACGATAATTTCGCTCCGTGCTCATTAAGAATGGCAACTTTATATGGCCTTTCTCCAAGAATGAGATTCGATTTAGTAATTAATACTTTAACTATGAAGGCTGTGACTGAAGGAAAAATAACCATTTTCGGCGGGAATCAATGGAGACCGCTGCTTCATGTAGCTGACGCTGCAGAAGCTTATATAAAATGTATTGAAAGCCCTATAGAAAATGTGAGAAGGCAAGTTTTTAACGTTGGGTCTAATGATAACAACTATCAAATTATCGATCTTGGAAATATTGTAAAAAAATTAGTCCCTGGAACAGAGATGGAAATTGTAGATAATAAAACAATTGACGGAAAAGACGATAAGAGAGATTATAATGTATCTTTTGACAAAATAAGAAAAACATTCGGATTTTTACCTCAAAATAAGATAGAAAATGGGATTATTGAGATGAAAACAGCTATTGAGGGGGGCAACTTTGGAAACGTCAAAGATCCCAGATATTATAATTTAATGCAAGAATAATTATTAACAAAAAAGAAAAACTCAGCGGTCAACTAGTCTAACTGGAATTCCGTGTTTGCTCATCTCTATTTTAACATCTAAAGGAGTGTATTGGGTATAGTGAAAAATACTGGCTGCAGAAACAGCGCTTGCTCCTGCTTCTAAAACTGGCTTGATAAAATCTTTAGGAGTATCTGCACCACCTGCCGCTATTACTGGGATTTTCACTCTAGAAGTCACGCTTTTTATTAATTCTAAGTCAAAACCTCTATGGGAGCCGTCTCTTTCTATAGAAGTCAGAAGAATTTCTCCAGCTCCTGCTTTTTCAACTCTCTCAGCCCATTCGGCAGCAGATATGCCTCTTGGAACTTTTCCGCTGTTGCTATAACATTCATAATCTCCACTATAATTTTTCTTTGCATCAATACTAGCCACGACGCATTGGGCCCCAAAAGCATTGGAAATTTCAGTAACTAAATTAATATTATTATAAGCAGCAGTGTTTATGCAAACCTTGTCTGCTCCCGCACGCAGTAATTCTCTAACATCACTTAAACTAGTTATTCCTCCACCTACGGTGAGGGGAACGAAGCAATCGGCTGAAAAATCTCTAACAGAATCAAAATCTGGACGACGTTTTTCATTTGTTGCCAAGATATCTACTATAATTAGTTCATCAACCTGCCTAGTATTATACACTTTAATGGCCGGTAAAATTGGACCAACCCTTCTCCAGCTGTCAAAACCGATTCCCTTAACTAAGCCAACATCTTTCCACAACAAAGTTGGAATAACTCTTACTTTTAACATTATACCCTAAGAAAATTTTTAAGTAATAAAAAACCATTTGAAGAACTTTTTTCTGGATGAAATTGAACCCCATAAACTTTATCTTTTTTAACTATCGAAACGAAACTTCCACAATGGGGAGTTTCTGCCAATATGCAATAATTATCTTTAGGGTTTAAAGAATAGCTATGCACGAAATAAAAATCTGAATTGTCGGAAATTCCGTCAAGTAGTTTATCATGCCTTACTTTTTTTATTTCATTCCAGCCTATGTGGGGAATTCTTTCACTTTCATTTTTTTTATTTAAAATAGAAACCTCTCCTGGAATTAAACCAAGCCCTTCTGTTTCTCCACCTTCGTATCCTTTATCTGCCAATAACTGCATCCCTAAACAAACCCCGAGCAACGGAATTTTATTAGTGAGAACTTCTTCTTTTATTGCCCCCGTCCATCCTCTGTTATTAAGATTCATCATTCCGTCGGCGAATGCTCCAACTCCCGGAAGAACTACCCGCTCAGCTTTCTTTATGTCTTTCGGATTATCTGAAATAAAAACATCTGCACCGCATTCCTCTAGTGCTCTTTTTATAGAGCTTAAATTGCTCATACCATAATCAATTATCAGGACAGCCATGTATTATTCTGGATATTTTATTTTTGTGAGATTGCCGTATTTGTCTTTAATTAGATTTCCTCTTGCATCTAATTGAAAAATTTTCTTGTTAGTAAACCTATCACATATTTTAATAAATTCCTCAACACTTAGCTCTAAGGGAGTTAGAATATCTCCTAGAGGGATTCCTTGGTTTGCCCATGGAAATTTACCGTCAAGTCTCCTAACTATATCTATTGCATCTTCTCTTTTCAGTCTGCCCCGACGTAAATGCAGGCAGGCGTGGTCTGTTGCTCGGCCAAAACCAAATTTTAAGAACTTGAAATAATCGTGGACATTTTGCTGCAAGTTATCTAAATTTTCATAATTAACCATTGATCCATCAGTAACTGTTTCGCTTGTACGAAATCCATGTGCTTGGGCGAATAAGGCATTAGAGTATCCGTCCCAAGGAATATAGTACCCTAAAAATAATCCAGTAACTCCTATTCTCTTAAGTTCTTCGTCTTTCGGATAAGTGTAAGGAAGCATATCTTCTTCTTTAATGCCTTCTAACCCAATCATATCGCTGACTCTTAATCCAAGAAGTCCGGCAAATTCCTCAAGCCATCGCCTATCAAGCACATTATTCTCGCTTGCTCCGGCAGGGCCCCCATACTCGTTCTGGCTATTTTCCCCCCAAATTATTAATGGAATATTGTATTGAACAGCGACTCTTACTGGAATTGTAAAAATAGATACGTGTTCTGGCCAGGAGAGGTCTCCAACTTGCATCAACCCGATTCTATTTAGTTTGGCACGGACTTTAGGATTTGGGCTAAATTCGATATAATCTACACCTAAACTTTTAATATTCTCGATATTTTTCCTTCCTATGGCAGATAGGTTGCATGTAGTTGCTGTTACGCAGAGAGGCCGCATTCCCAACCTTAACATCCTGACAACTTGAGTAGTGCTATCTTTTCCTCCGCTAACCGGAATAACACAATCCCACCATTTTCCGTTTTTCCTATACCTTACAAGAATTTTTTCAAGCTCTCTTCGACGCTCTTCCCAGTTTATTTCCTTTCTTCTCTCGTAACTTCGACAAGCATTGCATATTCCTTCATTATCTAAAAAAAGATCTGGTTTGGTATCGGGCATGACACATCTTTTGCAATAGTCCATACGAGAAAAATCCAGAAATCATTTAAATAATTTATGTTGCTTTGATATATCTGGCTAATATCTATCTGCCAATAAAGTGCCTAGCTATATCTCCAGACACTTGAACCAATCAAGATAGGAGTTAGATATATAAACCAGATTATTTATTTGGGCATATAACAAAATGGAAAAGAAGAATTTATTATTTTCTGGGATGAGTGTCTCAAATGACTTAATAATTATCAAAGACTTTGCTCCAGAATTTAAAAAATATTTTAATATATCTTTAATTACCTTCTCCAATTCAAAAAAGGTTAAAGAGGAGGCGGATAAGATAGGTGCTTCAGTTTATCAGATACCTTTTTACGACAAAGAAAAAAGGCTCGTTGAGGAAGAAATCTGCAGAGCTTTGAGTGAAATAGAGAAAAAAATAGATTATCCTGTTGAAAAAGTTATTTTTGGAGATCCCGAATTTTATAAAATTTATAAAGAAGACAGAATATCGGCGCTTAGCTGGTTTATTAAGATTTTCTTTTTTTGCGAGAGGATAATAAAAGAAAAAAAGATAGATGTGCACTATGTTAACGGAAATGATCATATTTTTAATTTTCTCCCTTATTTAATAATGAAAAGCATGAATAGAAAATCCTATAATCTTGTTCTTATTCCTTACCACGGGATATCTTTAACAAGATCTTTTTTAACTGATGACCTTGAAAGTTCCTCAGCGATTCAAAAAACAGACTACCAAAAGCATGTTGAGTCCTTAAAAAAGGAATCCGTATCTTATTTAGACTATTTTCATTTAAATAAGCATCTAAGCATGAATGGATTAAAAAGACTATTTAAAGTGCCTGCTGAAGACCTAGCTGAATCAAGAAATATTTACAAATCTTTAGGAAGAATAACTCTTTGGAAAATACTCTTATTTTTTCCGCGAAAGATTAAATTAATTTTAAAATTAATGTTATTGAATCTATTAGTTTATAGAAAAATAGATCCTCGGACAGAGTATGTTTATTATCCTCTGCATTATATTGAAGATGGGCAAGTTAGGATAAAATATCCGGAAGGGTATAACCAATATGAATTAGTAAGGAACATTGCAAAGAATATTCCTGCAAGATATAATTTAATCATAAAAGAGCATCCTGGATTTAGGGGACAATATTCAATGAGAGAGTTATTGGAATTAGCAAAAAATCCAAAAATAGTGGTTGTGAACTCGAAAACCTCTTCTAAAGAGATATTTCCTCGCTCGATTTGCACGATTACAGTTAACTCAACGGTTGGATATGAGGCTCTTTTCTTTAACAACATAGTTCTTATTTTTGGCGGATCTTTTTACAAAAATCTTCCGGGAGTAACAAAAATAGACACGCCTGAAAATATATTCAATATCCTTAATGATGATGAGTTAATCAAAAAGAAGAGAGAAGAAATAAAAAACAATCTTGAAACGGCAGTTAAAAAACTATTGGACTCTTCGTTAAAGATGGATTATGGGCATCTTTTACGTGGAGAAAAAGTTGACAGAGAAATAGGGGAGTTAGCAAATTTTCTACAAAGATTAGTTTACAAAAAATAATATAATTAGCCTACTATATCTTTTTAAACAAAGCATTTTTATGAGGATAAAATGAAAAAACCAGAGGTCATAGATGTTAAAACTCATGCGGATGACAGGGGGTATTTTATCCCCATAACAAATCTATTAAACGAGGAGCTAAGAAAAAGAATAAAAAGAATTTACGTAGTTGGAAATTTTGGGAGGGGGGTGGTTCGGGGGTTTCATTACCATAAAAAAGAGATAAAAATATTTTTTATAGCAAGGGGAGCGGCAAAATTTATAGCCATTAACAAAGACAATCCTGAGGAGAAATACATTTTTGTTACCAGCGACAAAAATTCTCAGCTCGTAATTATCCCTCCGGGATATGCTAACGGGTGGATGTCTTTAGAAGAAGGGACAATTTTGATAGGAATATCAAATGCCACCCTGGAAGAAAGTTTAAAAGATGATATAAGATTTGACCCTTATAAATGGGGGGATGTCTGGGAAATAAAATCAAGGTAGTTTGTTTATAGAGGATTAATCCTAAAACTATTTAAAAAATAATAAAGATGCTTGACAATGGAAGACTTCATTCCTTATGGAACGCAAAAAATTGATGACAATGAAATTGAAGAAGTTGTAAAAACATTAAAATCAGGCTGGTTAACTAGCGGCCCAAAGGTTAAGGAATTCGAAGATGCGCTCTGCGGTTACATTGGGTGCAAATATGCTGTTGCCGTGAATAGCGGAACGTCAGCCTTAGATATGGCTGTAAAATCCCTGGATTTACCCGCTGGTTCAGAGGTTATAACAACCCCATTTACATTTGTGGCAGACTCAAATTTAACTGAAAAAACCAAAGCAATAATTTATGTTGACTACGCAGGTCAGCCATGCAGGATAAATGAAATAAAAAAAATAGCAGAAGAACATTGTTTATTTTTGATAGAAGATGCTTGCCATGCGGTCGGGGCAGAATATAACGGGAAGAAAATAGGAAATTTTGCTGATATGACTGTTTTAAGTTTTCATCCTGTGAAGCACATTACGACTGGCGAAGGCGGGGCAATATTATCAGACAACGAAGATTTAGCGAAAAAATTAAGGATGTTGAGAAATCATGGCATTGATAAAGCTCCGGCTGATAGGGATAGTTGGGTTTATGATATGAAAGACCTTGGCAGAAATTATAGAATTACAGACATACAATGCACTCTCGGCGTGACTCAACTAAAAAAAATAGAATGGTCTATCGAGAGAAGGCAGACAATAGCAAAAAGATATAATGAAGAACTTTCAAAACTAAACTGGGTTAAAATCCCATCGACAAGTGATAGTGTTAGGCACGCGTGGCATCTTTACACCATTTTGATTGAAAACGGGAATAGAGAAGATTTTTTTTATTACATGAAGAAGAATAATATAGGGGTTAATCTGCATTATATTCCTTCATATAGATTCAGCTACTATAGAAAAAAATTTAATTTCTTCCCAAAAGATTATCCTGTAACAGAAAAAGTTTTCAGTGAGATAATCACTCTACCCATGTATCCAAGCATGACTGAAGAGCAAGTTGAGAGAGTGATAAATCTCGTAAAAAGATATAAATAGTTTGGAGACAATTGTTCTTCAACAAATGAGAAAAAAGAAGAAGATTCTTGCAACTTCCTGGCATACGGGCGGAGCAAACGCCATCACTCCTGTAATCAATGAACTGAACATGGGGAAAAAGATTGAATTGGTAATTATTGGCCATCAATATTCTAAAAGTGTATTTGATAATTTTGGGATAAGGTATAAAACCATAGAATCTTATGGGCTCAAAGATGTTTCTTTGAATTCAATGGGGGTAATCTTAGACGAAGAGAAGCCTGACTTAATATTTACAGGCAGCAGCCCACAAGATAGGAATAACAAAGATGTTATTGAACAAAATATGACGCTTGCTGCAAGATTTAGAAAAATTCCTTCCCTGGCTGTTTTAGATTATTGGGCAAATTATTGGCAAAGGGTCTCTGATATTAACTCTGGAGAAAGATTTAAGTTTTTACCAGATAAATTAGCCATCATGGATCATTATGCTAAGGAAGCTATGTTAAGAGAAAATTTCCCGGAAGAAAAATTAATAATAACTGGCAACCCTTATTTTGACAATTTAAGAAAAATTGCAAAAAACTTCGATCAATCAAAGAAGAATTATATTAGAAAAAAATTTAATTTCGATATTCTTATTTTTTATGCCGGGGGGCCTTTCAAAATAGACTTAAATAAATACGGATATTGGTATTTAGATAATGTCATGCTAATAAACGAGGTCATTAAAGAACTTTCCAATATCTTAAACTGCGGACTGGTTGTTAATTTTCATCCAAGATTATCCCCTAATGAACGGGAAGAAATAAATAAATACATCTTAAATAATGGAAACGGGAGAATAATTGTCGAAAATGACATCCGATCTCAAGAGCTTATTTTATCCTCGGATATTTTTGCTACTGCATTCTCAACATTGGCTGTTGAAGCTATTTTGATGAAAAAACCGTGCATAAGTTTACAGCCAAACTTGAAATTTACCGACGAAATAAACGTCCTTACGGGAAGGGGAATAATTCCAGTAGCGTACACTCGTGAGAATTGTGTAAATCTTGTAAAGAAGGCCATTACTAATTCTAAATACCTAAATAATACCTTGATAAAAAAGGCTTCTTCATTTAGGGTAGAGCCAAATGCAACAACGAGTGTAGTAAATTTGATATATGATACACTCAAATGATTTAGATTACTTGTTTTGACCATATACTCCACCTACAATAATTTTAAAAATGATTGATGGCTTTGAAAGTTAAGAATTGTGTCAATAAGCAGATTTTAGAAAATCCTGCATATAAAATGATTAATAAATTAGAAAAGAGATTATCTGACGAGTTTTACATTAATGGAATAGCGGCGCCAAGCAGATTTTATGAGAGATTTGAACAGGGAAGTATCAAATATTCAAAGTGGCCAAGAATCACGACAAAAAACTCGGAAGAGCAATTTCGGGTGAGAGAGGATGGATTAAAAATACTTTTTATAAACCCTCCAATTAGAGAGTGGTCTTATCCAAACATTATGCCTATAGGTCAGGGGTATGTGGCTTCTGTGGCTGCTATGGACGGGCATCGGGTCGATGTTTTGGATTTAAATGCACTGCGCGGGGCTCCTGTAAAAATTTCAGCGGAAGAATATTCTAAAATGGTTAAAAGCCAGATAATAAAAAAGCTAGAAGAAGGAAGGCCGGATGTTATAGGTATTGGGGGAATAATCACCCAGTATGGAAGAATTAGAGATACTGCTAGAATATGCAAGGAGATTTATCCAAAAACTCCTATTATCTTGGGAGGGGGAATCGCTTCATGTATGCCGGAATTTATGGTAAAAAGACTGCCCATAGATATTGCCGTCAATAAAGAAGGAGAGGTTATTATCTCAGAACTTTTATATAGAATCGAGGAAGGCATTTCTCTTGAAGGCTTAAGGGGGATATCTTATAGGCATGAAAGAAGACCCGGAGAATATGAAGTGAGAAACAATGGCTTGCGTGACTCTGTAAACGCTAGGAATGAAGGACTAGATCACTTGCCATGGCCCCTTAGATCAAAATGGCCTGTTGATGGAGTATATAAAAAAAATCCTGTAGGTCATTTAAATTGGAAAACTAAATGGATAGACGGCTCTCCAACAGCCGAGATGAATTCTGTTGAAATGATTGCTTCAAGAGGCTGTCCATACGCTGAAAAAGCGTGTGATTATTGTTATGTTTCATACTTAGGGAAGACTTATAGATTAAGAAGCCCGAAAGAGGTTGTTGATGAGATGGAGTATATAAGCAAAGAACATAATGCGGGTTACATTCATTTTCTCGATGATCTTTTAATGACGGATTACAAATGGGCTATTGAGTTCCATGGTGAGTTAGATAAAAGGCGTAAAGAATCTGGGTTTGGAGTTTTATGGGGAGGAACTTGCAGAACAAATATAATCGCCAGTGATGTAATGAGAGCTAAGAGGGATGGTAGAAAAAATATTCTTGAACTTGGTTACGAAGTTGGAATGAGACAAGCTGGCTACGGAGTTGAAACTGGTTCTCCAACAGTTTTAAAGGCGATAGATAAAAGCGGTCAGACTCCCGAGACAATAGAAATTGCAATTAAGGAAACTCAGAGAGTTATGGGATATGCTGACTGTTCTTTTATGGTTGGCTCACCTGGAGAAACTAAAGAGACAGTTCGGGAAACAGTGGATTTGTGCAAGAAAATTGGATTAAAACCAGAGGTATTTTTTTTCACAACGGCATATCCAGATACTCCTTTTTGGGATTTGGCTCAAAAAAAGGGGCTGATTAAAAAAGCCGTTACGGGAGAAAAAGGCTGGGCTGATGAAGATATGATTGAGCAGTATTTTCTGCGTTTGGGGGAGCAGGGAGAAGCTATAAGAACTAATTTCAGCGACCTTCCCGACGAAGAAATCATAGAATTGTCTTGGAGAGCGATTAAAGAACTGGGAGCGCAAAATGTTGTGAGGCACCCTCACACGGGCGACGAGCAACCAATAGAAAGACCACGCGTCATTGGAGCGTCAAGAGCTGATTTGTAGAGATATTTTTAATATATAATACGAATTAATAATCCTTTTAAACTGAACATAGTCATTCTATGAATATGATTGCAGCAATAATACAATGCAGGCTTGGATCTACAAGACTTCCAAATAAAATCTTTATGAAAATTGAAGGAAAAACAATTTTAGACCACCTTATTGAAAGAGTTAAAAAGTCAAAATATATAGAAAGAATAATAATAGCTACAACCACAAAAAAAATTGATGATAGGGTTGTTGAATTCTCTAGAAAAAACAGTTTTGATTATTATAGAGGCAGTGAGAGCGATGTTTTAGATAGATTTTACCAGACCGCAAAAAAATTTAACGTAGACACGATAGTAAGAGTGACACCAGATAATCCTATGATTGATCCAAAAGTCATGGATTTTGTTATAAAGAAATTTCTTGAATACAAATACCTAGATTATGCGAGCAATGTTTATCCTACTCAAACCTTTCCTAACGGTCTTGACACTGAAGTTTTTAGTTTTAAGGCTCTTAAGTATTTGTGGGGAAAAACCAAGGATAGAGTAGACCGAGAGCATGTAACTTTTTATATAAAAAATCATCCAACTGAGTTTAAAACTTATTGCATTAAAAGCAAGGTTAATTTGTCTTCTATAAAAGTAAGTGTTGACAGAAATAAGGATTTAATATTTGTGAAAAAAATTTTTAAGGAACTGTACAAAAATGGTGAAATATTTTACTTAGAGGATATAACTAAGCTTTTAAGAAAAAGGGGGGAATTATTAAAGATAAATATGGATGAGATTGTTAATGAGGGGCTGATGATCTCGCTAAAAAGGGAAAAAAGAACTGGAGATATAAACAATCTCAAAAAAGAATTGGTAATAAGAAAAACAAAAGCTAGTCTATTTTAACTATCTGTTCATTAAATTGGCTAAAATTAGGACTTATGAAAAAAATAAAAATAGGCAATAAATTTGTTGGAGAGGGGGAGCCATGTTTTATAGTCGCTGAGGTGTCCTGTAATCATCAACAAAAATTTGAACAGGCTGTTGAAATTATAAAGGCAGCGGCCTATGCTGGAGCTGATGCTGTAAAACTGCAAACTTATACTCCAGACACCATGACTCTTAATTCTAATAAGCCCTGGTTCATAGTCGGCGGAAAAGACAATCCTGAAACATGGCAGAAAAAAACTTTTTATGATTTATACAAAGAAGGCTACACTCCGTGGGAATGGCACGAACCTTTAAAAAAACTTGCGGAAGAATTAGGGCTTATTTTGTTTTCAACCCCATTTGATGAGACTGCCGTTGATTTCCTGGAAAAATTGAATGTGCCTTGTTATAAGATTGCTTCTTATGAGGCTACAGACATCCCTTTGCTAAAAAAAATTGCTTCAAATAGCAAGCCAATTATAATCTCAACGGGATTTGCGACGCTGGAGGAGATAGATTACTCAGTAAATACTCTTAAGACAGCCGGTGCCACGGATATTGTAGTCTTACAATGCCCGAGCTCTTATAGCGAAAAAGAAGATGATGCTAACACAAATTTAAACACTATGTTAGACATTGGAAGGCGATATGGAGTATTGTATGGATTATCTGACAATATGGGCGGAATAGAAATTCCAGCCTTAGCTGCGGCGATAGGAGCATCGGTAATAGAAAAGCATATTGTTGTAAAGCATGATTCTTCTATTTTTGATGACAGATTTTCCCTAGATAAAGATGAATTCAGAAGGATGGTTGATAAAATAAGATGGCAGGAAGAAGTTGCCGGAAAAATTATTTATGGACCGCAAACTCCAGCAGAAAAGTATAATAGAAACTTTAGAAGATCGATTTTTGCTTCCAAAGAAATTAAGGTTGGAGAGATTTTTAGTGAAAATAATATTAAGAGAATTAGGCCTGCCTACGGATTATCTCCGAGGTATTATGAGGAAATTCTTGGAAAAAAAGCAAAGGTTAATATAGAGATGGGAACACCATTATCTGCTGAGATGATAGAAGGAAAAATAAGCGGGGATGGGATTAATTTTAGATTTGGAGAAGAGAAAGACTGCTTAAATATTTACCAATGGAGAAATGAACCTAATGTAAGAGCCATATCTTTTAATTCTGATGAAATATCTTTCGAAGACCATCAGAAGTGGTTCAATAATATGATAAATGATCCAAAAAGAACGCTTTTCATCGTCATGAATGAGGATAATAAAGACATAGGGAACATAAGATTTGATAGAGATGGTGACCACGCACTTGTCAATATTATTATTGGGGGAGAACATATCAGAAAGGGTTATGGGACAGAGGCGATATGTAAAGCAACAAAACTTTATATGCAAAACTCCGAGGCCAACTATGTAATTGCGGAAATAAAAAAAGACAATATTGCGTCTGTAAAATCGTTCAGTAAAGCTGGATATAACTTGCATGCCGAACATTCTGATAGATATGAGTATAGGGCTTATAGGAGTTAAGAAAATGGCTGAAAGTTATGGGTTGGTTCTTTGTCATGATATAAAAAAAACTGATTCAGGATATGAATTAAATGAGCAGACAAGGGAAAGAACAGATACGGGAATTAACTTATTAAAAGAAAGACGGGTGGGAAAATTGATTATGTCTGGGGGGTGCGAACATTTATATGGGATAACTATTGCAAGTTTGATGAAGAAGTACGCAATTGAGATGGGGGTTAATTCTGAAGATATTATAGAAGAGGGTTTATCAAGAGATACTGCCGGGCAATTAATTTTCTCTAAAATTGGAATAATTGACGCGGTCGGGGTAAAAAAAATAATAATCATAAGCCATGAATATCATCTTCCTCGGATTAAGTCAGAAGCTAATTTTATATTTGGAAATGAGTATGAATTATCTTTTTTGGGAGTTGCTGGACCAGATGAAAGAAATGGGGGTGCGGAATTGGAGAGAAAAAGTTTAGAAGCTTTCATAAGGACATTTAAAGGAATAAAATGCGGCGACAGCGAAAAGATTTTAAGCCGGCTTTTAGAGCAACATAATTTTTATAAGGCAGAAAGAAAAGAATTCTTAGAAAGATTGGAAATATTAAAAGACTCCTAGTTGTTAATTGACTCTTTATTAACTGACCATTTTTCTATTATTTCACAAATTATATGTATAATAAGAATATGGCTTTCTTGAACTCTTGGTGTGTTGGCTGAATGGACTATAATCTCTAAATTGCATTTGCCTTTCATTTTCCCGCCTTTATCCCCCATAAGACCAATAACAAACATTCTTTTTTCTTTGGCGGCATCAATAGCCTTAATGACATTCTCTGAGTTTCCAGAAGTGCTTATTGCGATTAGAACATCGCCCTCTTGGCCTATAGCTTTGACTTGTTTTTCGAAAATATACTCATAACCAAAATCGTTTCCGATTGAAGTTAGTATAGAACTGTCTGTAGTTAAAGCCACGCATGGCAATGGGTCTCTATTTAATTTAAACTTATTCATTAATTCTGCGGCCATGTGTTGAGAATCCGCAGCGCTCCCGCCATTACCGCAAATAAGGACTTTTCTCCCATTTTTGTAACATTCAATTAAGATATTGCATGCGTCTTCAATTAAATTAATTGGAAGTGATTTCTTTGTATTCATGGATTCTTCAATTAGAGAGATTATTTGTTTTTCCATTAACATAAATGATTTAATGAATTAGCATTAATAAATCTAATTGCACAAAAATCTATATTCTAATTGCATAATGCTTATAAAAGAGCTATAGTCTGCTAAAGGTATCGATGGTGCAAAAATTGGTGAAGATGAAATTATCTCTTAACGCGAGAAATGTTGAAAAGATATTGAAAGAGAAAAAATTATTATTTGCTATGTGGGGGTGTGAAAGCAATGAACACCAGCCCCATTGCAATTACGAACCTCTTAAAAAAATTTTGGGCGATGTAATCGTCTTCGATCCAAGAAAGAAGAAGTATGAATATGGGCCGGAAAAATCAAAGGAAATGCTTTTAAAGATAATTACAGAACAAAAACCAGATTATATCTTATTAACATTGAGCAGCTTAGCAGATTTCGACATAGATACTTTAATGAATATCTATAAGATATCTCCAAAAACAAAAACAATTGTGTTCTTAACAGACGACGATACGAGGTTTGATAATTGGACAAGATACCATATGTTATTTATAGATTATGGGTTGGTTGTACAGACGCACTATCTCCCTAAGTTCAAAGAGGATGGATTAGGGGGGGTTTTTCCTGCAATAGAGGTTATTGGAATAGACACTAACTATTATAAACCTTTGAATTTGAAAAAAGAATATGATGTAACTTTCATAGGCGGCCCTAACAAAAGCAGAGTAGAATTAATGAGACTCTTAGTTAAAAACAAGATTAACCTGAAAATTTGGGGCCATGGATGGACTGAATATGGTGATTTAAGGAAAAATTATATGGGGCCTGCAAGCGCTGAAAATTACGTTAAAATAATAAATAAAAGCAAAATAAGCTTGGGTTTTAGCAGAAACGGGGAAGGAGAGCTCCATATTAAGGGGAGGATTTTTGAGGTGGCGGCCTGCAAATCATTTAATCTAGTTGATTATTTTCTTGAGTATCTTAAAATCTTCAAAGAAGGAAAAGAAATGGTTATGTTTAAAGATAGCGGAGATTTGCTTGAAAAAATAGCCTATTATCTAAAACATGAAAAAGAAAGGGAGATGGTCGCTGAAAATGCTTATAAAAAAGTCATCAGGAAATGTAATTTGATAAATGGATACAAAAATATTTTCCGAAAGATATTAAATGAGGAAAGTAAATTTTCAAGAACCTTGCCAAAAATTAATGGGAAAATTGCTGAATTGTCTAACGACGACTTCAAGCTTGGAATAACCTCAATTAAAGAAAAAGTCAACAAAGCCGACTATATTTGTTTTAGAGCTAAAGATTCTAGATTTCATAAATATAAAAATTACCTGCAGGCCTATTCTTTAGAAAAAACAAAGAAAGAAATCTCTTGCTGCAGTTATTCTGTTTATTCAAAAGGCCTTGGAGATTTGTTGTTGCTTGATTTGGAAGAACAACTCCGTAGCTTCAACATTGGAAAATTTGAAGAAGCGCTAAAAATAGACCAACTATTAGTTTCAAGGGGATATTTCTTAAAAAACATTTTTAATTTTAAAGAGTTTTTCAACGGAAAAAGAATAGATATAATAAACAAAGAAAACACCTCCTTTATCTTCATTCCATTAGTAAGAATTAGAAAGGTCAATGCCATAAAATATGGGGATATGAAAAAGGCATTTCAAATGAACTTCGCAATAAAACTTTATTCACTTGCATATCAAAAAAAACTTCTAATAGACGGATATCTTTACAGGTTATTTATTAGATCTTTTATGGACATTGGCCTGTTTCCAATTAAGCATGTAATAAATTATAAGCTAAAAAAAGACAAGATTAATGACTTGTTTGATGTTTTAAAGTAAATATAAATTTTCTGGATAGGTATTATAAGTATATATTATAAGATAATAAATCTTTAAAAGCGGTGATTAAAGATATAAATATGAAAAGAGAGAGTGTGCTTATAACTGGGGGGGCTGGATATATTGGAAGTGTTCTTACCGGACATTTGCTGGATAATGGTTTTAAAGTTACATGTTTGGACGATTTAAGGTATGGGCAAAAATCTTTAATTCATTATGCGGGAAACCCTGCCTTTGATTTTGTTTACGGTGATTGCAGAAATAAAAATCTTCTGGAGGAGATAATTGGAAAATTTGATTTTATTATACCATTAGCAGCTTTAGTTGGGGCGCCAATTTGTGATTCTAAGCCAGTAGAAGCCGAAACTATAAACAGAGATGCCGTAATTTTAATAGATAATTTAAGAAGCAGAAATCAACAAATTATTTTTCCTACAACCAATAGTGGCTACGGCACGACTACTGGAGAAACCTTCTGCACAGAAGAAACCCCTTTAAATCCAATTACACTTTATGGCAGGACAAAAGTAGAGGCTGAGAAATCTCTTTTAGACTCGGAAAAAGGCGCAATAACCATGAGGCTTGCAACGGTTTTTGGAGCTTCTCCAAGAATGAGAACCGACTTGCTTGTAAACGATTTTGTTTTAAAGGCTGTAACTGATAGATATATTGTAATTTATGAGAAGGATTTCAAAAGAAATTATATTCATATAAAAGATGTTGCAAGAGCATTTGAGCATTGTATTAATAATTTTGATGTAATGAAAAACCAAGCCTATAATTTGGGATTAAGTGACGCTAACTTATCAAAAATTGAGCTTGCTGAAAAGATAAAAGAGCATATTCCAGACTTCGAAATAATAAACGGCGAAATTGGGAGCGACCCGGATAAAAGAAACTATATTGTCTCTAACGAAAAAATTGAAAAAACCGGATTCAAAACCGAATTTTCGCTAGATTATGGCATTAAGGAATTAGTCAAAACGTATAAAATACTGTTAAAAGGCAATCAGGACAGGAATTATTAAAAAATGGTAAGAGGTGTTTTCTTAGATAGAGACGGGGTTGTATGTTTTGAAAAAAATCATTTGGTCAAAGCTGAAGAGATATCTCTAATCCATAATTCTGGAAAGGGAATTAAAATGCTTAATGATGCTGGATATAAAACCATAATCGTCTCTAACCAAGCTGCTATTGCAAATGGGATGTGTAAAATTGAGGATGTTAGATTAGTAAATAAATGTATAGAAGATATTTTAGAATACGATGGAGCCATAATAGATAAATTCTACTTTTGCCCGCACCATCCGGGGGGGATTGTGCCTGAATATTCTGTGGCCTGCAACTGCAGAAAACCTGCTATTGGAATGTTACTTCAAGCCGCACGGGATTTTTCAATAAACTTAAATGAAAGTTGGATGATTGGAGATAAAACAATAGACGTAGCTGCTGGAAAAAGCGCTGGGTGTAGAACAATACTTGTAGAAACTGGCTATGGCGGAAAAGATGAAATAATAAATGTTCAACCGACATTCCTGGCAAAAAATCTTTATGAAGCAGTAAGTAAAATAATTTTAAAGGAAAAATGAAGGCACTGATTTTAGCTGGCGGATTTGGAACTAGACTTAAAAGCATTACTGGAGAAGAAATCCCAAAACCAATGGCGGCAATAGCCGGAAAGCCATTTTTAGAGCACCAAATAAATTTCTTGAAAAACAACGGCATAAATGAAATAGTTCTTGCTATTCATTATAAGGCAAATAAAATAAAATCATATTTTGGAAGCGGACTAAGATGGGGAGTTAACATAACCTATTGTGAAGAAGAAATTCCTTTGGGGACTGCCGGAGCCATAAAAAATGCGGAAAGATACATGGAAGATACTTTCATTATTATGAATGGGGACTCATATGCTCCAATAAATCTCGACGAATTTATTAAATTTCATAAATCAAGGAATAGTTTCTGCACTTTGTGTCTGGCTAAAATCAATATAGAAACACTGGACTACGGAAGCGTTATTGTAGACAATGATTATATAACAAAATTCTGCGAGAAAGAAGAAATTGGAAGTAATCTGATAAATGGCGGCATCTACATAGTTGAGCCGGGAATTTTTCAATATATACCTAAAGATAGAGAAATTTCTCTTGAAAAAGAAATATTCCCCAATCTATCAAGGATCAGGCTATTAAAGGGGTATATTCATGATGGTTATTTTATGGATATTGGAAAACCCGAGACATATAAAAAATTTAAGAGTGATGTTCTTTCAACAATCTTTTTAAAACAAGAGGCAAGCATTATTGACGCAATAGAAAGAATGAACAAAAATGAAATAAATTTGATTCTTATTGTTGACGATGATAATAAACTATTGGGGGTCTTAACTGACAGGATAATAAAAAGATTTATTATAAATGGGGGGGATATAAGGGGAAAAATAACTCAGGCAATGATTACTGATCCAGTTATTGCTAATGTTAACGATGAGGACGGAATAAACAAGCTGCTTTCAAGCGGAATAAACAGCCTGCCAGTCGTTGACGAAAATAAAAGGGTTGTGGATATAAGATTTAGGCTTGAGAAAATGTATGAGGAGAGCTATCCAATAATAAGGGGAAAGAGCCCGCTAAGGATAAGCTTTGGCGGCGGGGGAACAGACCTGCCTTATTTTTTTGAAAAATATGGCGGGGCGGTAATAAACGCAACAATAGATAAATATTGTTATGCTACGATTGTAAAAAGGGCTGATAAAAAAATAATCATCGACTCTGACCTTACGCCTGAGGAAGATATTTTTGTAAGCTCTATAGAAGAGCTGGTTTATGACAATAGATTTGACCTTGTTAAGGCGATAATAAAAATAATTAGGCCATCATTCGGCTTCGAATTATACTTGCATAACGATGTTCCTCCTGGAAGGGGGCTTGGATCTTCCGCAAGCTTGGCTGTTCTCCTAATAAACATGCTGGGAAATATTCAGGGGGTAAACTACAGCGACGAAAAAATTGCGGAAATTGCGTACAGAGCAGAGAGAGAGGAACTAAAAATAAGGGGCGGATGGCAGGACCAGTATGCAGCGATTGGCGGAGGCTTTAACTTTATGGAATTTGATCAGGATAAAAGAATAATTTATCCATTAAGATTAAAAGAAGATGTCATTCACGAATTAAATAGCCGTCTTATTTTATGTTATATCGGAAAAGACCATAATTCTGGAGAGGTGCATGGTGATAATTGGGAGAAAACGTTTAAAGAAAACGAGGAAGAGGTAAGTATGAGGCTAAGAATCATAAAAGAAAACGCATTAAAAATAAAAGATGCTTTATTGACAAACAGGCTGGATGAAATTGGAAAGCTACTGCATGAATCCTGGGAAAACAAAAAGAAACTTGGAAGAAATATATCTAATCTCCATATTGACGAAATGTATGAAATTGGCTTAAATAGCGGAGCAATTGGCGGAAAGTTATTGGGTGCTGGAAGCGGGGGATATTTACTATTTTTTCATCAGCCACAAAGAAGAAATCAATTAATAAACTCCATTAAAAAAAATAGCGGGGAGATATTGAACTTTAATTTTGAATCTCTTGGAACTAGAATTTGGAATGTTAAGCAGTAACTCTAATTTGCCAACAATTCTCAAAATTATTTATTCAGGATATCTATGAGTTTCTCATGCAAGATGGAATTCGAGACGAGAATTGACTTATCTAAAATATTCCACTCTTTCCCATGTATATTCGTTACTTTTGCTCCAGCTTCCATATTTATGACGACGGCTGCAGCCATATCCCATGGCTCTAAACTAAGTGCCATATAAGCATGTAATTTTCCACTAGCCACAAGGCAAAGAGGAACAGAAGCACAACCGGAGCAGACAGCACAACTAATTCCTTTTGGCGAATAAACCTTTTCCATATATCTTCCAAGAACTGCTCTTTTAAAGTAGCTTGTTTCTTTACCAGGATCAAGTCCCATTATCGCGTGGCTAATGGTTTTCTCTAAAGATGTTTTTATTGGTTTATTATTGCAAAAAGCGCCTTTTCCTTTTTCCGCGTAGTATAACTCATCTCTTTTTGGAGCATAGATAACACCAACTATCGGAATTTTATTTTTAACTAAAGCAATGCAAACACCAAAATGATCTGTAATTCCGTAAACATAAGGGATTGTTCCGTCTAAAGGATCAATAACCCAACTAAATTCATGGCCTTTATTCAAATCTGCATCTTCTTCTGAATAAATGTTGTGGTCTGGAAAGTTTTCTTTTATTCTTTTTCTTATTAATTCATCACTTTCTTGGTCTACTCTTGTTGTAAAATGTTGCCTGGTATTATACTCAAGATTTTTTATTTTTCCATAATTGTCTAAAAGAATTTTTCCTGCTTGTTTAGCTGTTTCGATTGCGAAATTTAAATAATCTGCCATTATATCTTCATTTTCTCCTAGTTATCTCAAATTCAGCCAGATAATCTGAAAAAGATTTTCTTGGTTTGCCAATATAATCTACACTTGTAAATTCTAGAGAAGGAATTTTCACCTGACTAAATTCCTCCATTATTTTTTGTGCTGTTGGAACAAGCAAGAATTTTCCAGAAACCACCTCATCCAAATTAACTATACATGCGGTTCCTTCATTAACTATTCTTCTACCTGCATTTATATTTAACCTGGCTAATTCAAAGATATCGGGGCTTATTTTAGCCAAAAAAACGCTGCTGATTAATATGCTCTTTGGATAGACATTATCTCTAATTGTAATATAAAAATCCTTATATGGTGTTGTCTTTTTTAAGATCTCATTTCTTATAGAGTTTATTTCTTCTTCTGAAGCAAACGGTCCCTCTTTATGGGTAAGAAGCGAGAATTCTTCTGTTATTTCCCTACGAAATAAACCTTCTGGCGAATGGTCCTCTTCTCTATAATTTCCACCTAAAAAATTAATTCTTTTTCGGTATATCTCCTTTTTATATGTTCCATCATATCTCCCAAAAAGGAATTCGTTATTTAAACCAGAAATGATTATCCCTACTGCGATATGTTTATTAAATGGCCTTTTCATGAAAAAGCTAGAGTAAATGTATTTAATAAATCGAGCATCTTAAGTATTTTTATAACAAATATCTGTAAGCATAAAGTCAACTATAGGCTATTATTCTTCCTTGCTGATCTTTTATCTCCTTTAAAGGATCAGTGTCGCTATAAAGTCTTCTTATTGGTTTTTTTTCTAATAAATGATCGACAACCTTCTGTCCCTCTTCTTGCCCAAATCTTCTTCTTAAAAGATTATGATATTCTGGATGTACAATCATTTCGTGATAAAACTTATCTCTAAACCTTAACACCTCTGCTGATGAAAGGGCTGCTGTCGGTAGTGGAAAGCTGTAAAATGAGTGGTGTGAATAAGCTGTCCAGCCCCCCTGAACTCCAGGATCTCCTGGGAGTAGAAATCCCATTTTTCTTGCCCATGTGTAATCTGGCGCTCCAGGATAAGCCATAGTTGCATAAACATTAAACCAAGAGGTCATTAATTCTTTGGCCATGTCAAATGTTTGCTTCATGCTTTCTAAAGTATCTCCCTTTAATCCAACCATATAATTTCCCAAAACATTGATTCCTACATCTTCAACTTGTCGAACATGTTTAAAGATATCCTCGTTCCCAAAACTCTTATCCGCACCATATCTTACATTAGAATTCGCAGACTCGATTCCAAGACAAAGCCAGTTAAACCCTGCTTTTTTCAGCTTTTCGAGAAGCCTTTTATCTTTAACCGTGTCAACTCTTGCATATGCCCAGATATTTAAATGACTACCTAAATTTCTCTCTATAATCCTATCAGCGATTCCAGCCACGTGTTTTCTGTTAAGAACAAACATTTCATCAATTATTTTGATGTTTCTCACACCATTTTTAACCATATACTCGATATTTTTAATAACATTGTCTGGGTTCCAGTATCTAATTACTGGATCTACATCATCTAAAGCACTTAATCTTTCTAGTTCAGAATCGCTGTTTAATCGTGGATCGTTCTTATGATCAGTATCAGCAATAGATGACTTAAATTCTGCATTTATCATGCAAAAAGAACATTTGAATGGGCAGCCAAGAGAAGTGTATAAAGAACCAAACGGGCTTCTTTTATCAATATCCTCAAAAGAATGCCAGTTGTGGGTCCTGTATTTGCTAAAGCTTGGCAAAAGATCCCAGGCCACTCCTGAAAGATCTTTATCTAAGTCTTCTATTAACTGGGCTGCTTGATTTATCATGAGTTTTCCTTCTTTAAGGTAACATAATCCAGGAACTTTTGAAAGATTTTCTTCTTTAAGGTTAGATGCGACTAATCCTGTAAGGACTTCATACATTTCCCCTCTTGCAACAAAATCGCACGATTCTTCCCTTAATGTTCTTTCAGGAAGAGAAGATGGATGATTTCCTGTTAATAGAATTGGGGTATTACTAATTCCCTTTATTTCCTGACATAATTTACCAACAGCACCCATTAGTTGGGAGGATGCAGATGGTTGGTGACCTTGAGCAACAATTGCTACTAATTTTGGATTCATGTCTTTTATTATTTCTGCAGTTGTTCTTTGGTCAAGCCCTTCAACATTCGCGTCAAGTAAACTAACACTATAGCCACGACTTCTTACATATCCTGCAGCAAGAGCAGCCAGAAACGGTGGCTCCAATGCCGCTTCTTTAGCAACAACACCATAAACTTCCTCATTGGTAGAAGGATTTACAAGCAACAAATCAAGACCTTTTGACATGTTTTATCAAATAATAAAATGGTTTATAAAGATTATTAAGTTATGATACTATAATTGGTGATTGAGTACTTTTCGCACCAAAAAGGCTTAAATAATTGCTAAACTACGACGATAGTGATGATAAGGGGGTTTGCACGCAAGTATTTTGAAGGT
>JACOYJ010000047.1 GCA_016181885.1 Candidatus Pacearchaeota archaeon
TAATCTTTTCAACTCAATCAAGGCGTACTAAAATCATTAACTTTCTGGCTTTTCTCTCTTTTGTCAATAAACAAAACAATCATTCTTATTAAAAGAACGATTATTATAAAGATAATTGCAATCAATGTTCCTGGCGGATAAACTGGGTTTAGGGTATTTATCCATTCTTTCCAGCCGGAAAATTTCAAGATAATAAAATGGACTGCCGCTAGGATAAGCGCAAGATAAGCCAATCTCTGAATAAATATCCATTTTTTGTAGCCAAGTTTTACTATTGAAAAATTGTTGGAAACACAAGTCACGAGCATTAATATTGCCAAACTTGCTACCCCAAAAATAACAGATATCTGGTTTTCAATAAACCACTCTTTTGGAAAATTATCCCCTAAAAAGAACAATGAAATTATTGCATGAACAAGCGCAAATAAAAATCCCATTACCCCGATTTCTTTTCTGTATCTTATTTTATTCTTGAAATAATCAAAGAACTTTGCTAGGGGCCCAATTAAGAAAGAAATTCCAATTAAAAAAATTGAACTTATTGCGAATGCTTTATTTGCTAAGAATAAAAAACTAATTTCGTTAGGTAAAAATGGATTTATTATCCCCCTCCTTAAATAATGGTAGTAAAGAATAATAAAAAATAATATTGCTCCTATGCTCAAAGCAACAAACCAGTCCGATTCTTTTTTCAGATATTCCTTTATTTTTTCTTCGTAGATTAATCCTGTTTTTTTGCTATTTTCCCTCATTATTTTAAACCTCTTTTTTACCCAACAACCATCTTGATTTCTTCAACGCAGTCAGGATTTATCAGGGTCATTAATCCTTCAGGCCTTTCATGCTTAAGAATGTTCTTCAAAATTCTTCTCATTATTTTTCCAGAGCGGGTTTTCGGGAGGTCTTGGACAAAATATACTTTTGAGGGCCTTGCTATAGGGCCCACAGTATTGTCAACATGCTTTTTTATTTCAGCTTCAAGTTTTTCTGATGGCTTGTCTGACTTGAGAACAACGAAGGCTACAGGAACCTCGCCACGGACTTCGTCAGGGACTGGAACTACTGCAGATTCAATTATCTGTTTATGTTTGTCTATGGCATTTTCTATCTCGGCTGTCGCAATCCTGTGTCCTGCAACTTTCATCACATCGTCTGTTCTTCCTGTGATCCTAAATAAGTTGTTAATCATAATAGCCCCGTCGCTTGTATCATATTTCTTCTTGAATCTTTTCCAGTAAGTTTCAACGTACTTTTTATGATTATTTAAAACTCCATGCAGCATTCCGGGAGCAAATGGGGGCAACTGAACAAGATTTCCTTTCTTTGCTTTTTTCCCATTATCGTCAACAATTTCATGTCGTGTTCCTGGAAAGCTCCTGCCAGATATTGTCGGAACAAAGGGCCCAATTCCAGGAAGAGCATTAATTAAAGTTCCGCCTGTTTCTGTCTGCCACCACGTATCTATAATTGGACAGCGGGATTTTCCTATTTTTTTGAAGTACCAATTCCATGTTTCCTCGTCTATGGGCTCTCCAACTGTTCCAAGAATCCTCAACTTTGAAAACTTGCGTTTATCTGTAAATCCATCAGCGTATTTTTTTAGCATCCTTAGCGCTGTCGGGGCGGTGTAAAAAATAGAAACATTATTTTCCTCAATTATTTTAAACCATCTATCAAAGTTTGGAAAGTCAGGCGTTCCTTCATAGAGAAGTGTTGTTGCGCCGTTAAGCAACGGCCCGTAAACAGCGTAAGTATGCCCCGTTATCCATCCGATATCGGCAGTGCACCACATTACATCATCCGGGTTTAAATTAAAATTCCATTTTGCAGTGTAATAAGACTGAACAGCATATCCTCCAGTATCGTGAACAATCCCCTTTGGTTTTCCTGTTGTGCCTGAAGTATAAAGAACAAACAAAATATCTTCAGAATTCATTGTTTCCGGCATGCAATAATGCGGATATTTTTCAATTTCCTTGTCAAAAGAATAATATGGTTTCCTATAATTCATTTTTTTATTTAATCTCTTAACGATAATTATTTTATTGACTTTCGTGCCTTTTATTGCTTTGTTGGCGTTTGAAAGCATATCAATTTTTTTGCCCCTCCTAAAATAACCATCTGCGGTAATTAATATTTTGGATTCTCCGTCGATAATTCTTGCCTGCAAAGCATCTGGAGCGAATGCTGAAAAAACTACAGTATGCGCTGCCCCAATTCTTGCGCATGCGAGCATTGAAATTACAAGCTCTGGAACTAAGGGAAGATAAATTGCAACTGTATCGTGTTTCTTCACCCCTAATTTTTTAAGCGCGTTTGCAAATTGGTTTACCTTGTCAAATAATTCTTTATAGCTCAGTTTTATTGTTCTTTCATCTGTTGCCTCAGGAACCCAAATTAACGCGGTTTTATGTCCATTCCCTATATGTCTGTCTAGAACGTTTAGGCAGAAATTTAACTTTCCCCCCTTAAACCACTTAAAATACGGCAGTTTTTCTTCGTATGTTTTGCTCCATGCTTTTCTCCAGTCAATTCCTTCCTTTGCAAGTTCTTCCCAGAATTTTACGGGGTTTTTTTCAGCTTTTTTATATATCTTTGAGTCTGTAACCCAGGCAATTCTTTTCATTTCCTTGCTCGGCCAATACTTATTGCCTTTTTTGACGATGTAATTAACCATTTTGAATTTGCCTATTTTTTGATTTATTTTCAGATTTTTTGAGATTATTGTAAGTGAGAATTATTAAACAAGAGATAATGTATGATAATACTAATCCAGCTAATAAATTAATAAATGAGATTTTGTAAATATATAACCCAAAAACATGGTCTTTAAAATAATCTGTTGTGTAGCCTAACAAAGTTCCTTTATCAACATTGTAGGAAGGGCAACCCTCAGCCCTTACACACATCACCCCGTTTCCATAACCAATAAATGGAATAAATATTATCAAAATAATTAGTGATATAATGGTTTTCGTTAAAGTTGGTCTAATAAACTCTTTAAAACTCATCTTAATCACTTTTCTTCTTGAATTTTTTTGTTATGAAATATTTGCTGTCTTTTATTCCCTTGTCATAAAGTCTTCTTGTGTAACCAACGTTGTCAATATCGCCTTTTTTTATTTCAAGCTCCTTTAAAACTTCAAGGATTTTGCTTTTTGCCATCGGGACTTGGTCTCTTGTTGCTAAGAATTCAATTTCCATGTAAGTTCCTACATGCTCAACATGATTTATTTCTATAACTACTCTTTTATCTTTTTTCCATAGATATGATTCTGTATGTTTTCTTTTTTTGACCCATTCCTTAAATCCTAAATCCTCCAGAAGCGCTAAGAAGTTTCCTATATGTGGAATATCTGTGAGCTTGAATTCATATTCTTCCTTGACAACAATTCCATTGCTGTAAAGGTTTTTTAAGTGTTTTTTGAAGTTTACCACGAATTTCTCACCATCATATCTTATCCTGAAGGCTTTTTTCGGATAGTGGTCTTTGCTGAGCGCAAAATAATCATCTCCGCGGGACTGGGTTTTTTCGTGAATTGCAATTCGCTTTATTTTCTTTCTTAGTTCAGAAACATTGTCTATTTTGACTTTGGTTTCAACTTCAAGCAACATATTATCACCTTTTTTTCTATTATAGTAGGATTCTTGAGTTTAAAAAATAAACGCCCCCTCCGGGGATGGTCATTTGGCATTCTTTGGGAAATGCCCATGTGGGATTTGAACGTATGTCAATGCCCCACGCGGAACTTTCCCTCTTAGCTTTTCTTCAAGGAAATTCTTGTTTTTTCCTCCACTTTTACGGATATGATCTTTTCATTCTTTCTTTTGAACTTCAAGTTTTTCATACTCATCTACTAATCCATTATCATTGCTCATTTTAATACCCCCAAATCTAATTTTTTGATATCAACAATCTCTATATTAAATAAAGTTTTATCACCAAAGTCATAGAGAAACCTGAATTTATTTCCTTTATTTAGTTCAGCTATAGAAATTGCAGAGCCGAGTTTATAATCATCAAATGAGTCAAAAATTTCTTGCCATTCATCACACTCTGGGCCAAATTTATATTTTCCTATTTGAAACTCATATAAATGCATTGGCTCCAAATCAAATTCTTTTTGAATCATACTTGAAAGTTCACTTAATAAAAATTCTCCGTTCAATATTAAGTTTCTTTTTTTGCCTCTTAAAGATATCTTCAAATTATAAGCAACATTTCTATACTTATTTTTCTTAAACTCATTTAGTTTGTCTCTTTTATCTTCGTGTTTAATCAACTTGAGTATTCTTTCAAAATTAAGTATTTTAAACATTTCTGGTTCATTTGCAAATTTGATTTGTTTCTTCAAATCATCAATTAACTTTTTTGTAAATTTATCTTTTGTTTGTTTTTCTAACTCTTCAAGTTTCTCTATTGTTGGTTTTTCTAACTCTTTCATTTTAAAATACCTCTGGCTCAGGGCCTATTTCATCAAATTCCCAAACAATATAGTCAACTTCTTTATCAGGCACTACTCCTCGAAGCGTTTCACATAATCTAAGGTATTTCTTCTTATCATTTTGTTCTTGTGCAATCTCCATAAGAAAATGAACTATATCAATTTTATCTTCATCTTTCTTGGTCATTCCTTCTGTTTTTATTAACATTCTTTGTTCAAGATTTTTTAATGTTTGTTCGTCAAGCTCTTCAATCAAAGTTTTTATGTCTGAGTCAAATCCATATCCCGCCCTCCCTAATCTTACAGCATAATCTGCAGTTCTTTCTGTTAATTCTTCAATATCACAAGTTTTTACCAGGCAAATAAAGTAATCTTTAATAAACCTATCAAAATCTTTATCAATTCTTGAAAGAAGGTCTTCATAACCAAAATTAGCATCATCTTCACCAACAGAGGAATCAATTAAGAATAATATTAGTTTTCCATAACAAATATTGCATTCTTCATATTCTTTCTTATCAAATTTTTCCTGTAACCACCTGAAGTATTGTTTTATTATTTTAAGTCCCTCGCTATTATGCTTATAGTCCCATGAAAATGTTCCTTTTCTTGCTTCTTTGATAAAACTCTCGATGTCCTTTTCTAAAGTTTCTTCTGTTAACTTATAATGATATTTAACGGTTTTTGTTTGTTTCATCTTATCAACTCCCCCTTAAATGCTTTCTGCATCAAAGCATTAAACAAATCTTCAATTTCTTCCTGGCCCTTTTTTGCTTTTCTTTTAATTTTTCAACATGCTTGACAATTGAGACGAAGGATTGTTGGAGGGGCAGACGCTTTTATTTCTTTACTCAGGTAATCTTGAGCAATTATGGCTTTCTTTTCACCCTTGTCAATATAAACTAAATCGGTTTTCTTATTATTGGGATTATTGACTAAGAACTCAGATGCAAAATTTCTAATGTCCTCTAGCGAATAAATTAAGTCAAAAAGATATAAGAGCAAGGAATTATCTTTAAATTCTTTTAAATCTTCTCTCGATTTAAAATTGCTCATGAAACTATATTGGTCTTCCATATTCAGGTTATAAACTCCTTATTTAATAAAACCCTAAACCCATTAGTTTTAGCTTCTTTCTTTAAGAATTCTAGTACAATTTTCTGAGGTTTGTTTATTGTTTCAAGTTTGAACTCTTCTCCTGTTGTAAGTTTGAGAGTTGGAATAGGATTAAAATTTTGATTATCTACTTTTACCTCTTCTAGATTTGTAAAAAGAATCATTTTTAACAAGCCATCTTTGATGTCTCCTAATGAAGGCAGTTTATTCTCTTTAGTATGTTTAGCGTCAATTAAATGAATATCTTTATTGTGCAACTCCACTTCATCAGACGTAAAATAATAGTTTCCACCAAGATAGTTTGTTATTGTGATTGTTCCTTTTATTCCATCCAAATGTTCTTTTGGTTGGATTGTTACACCCTCCCTTCTTTGAGCCATTTCAGCAAGATTTCTAGAAAGTTTCATAAATGTATCTTTGCCTTTTTTCAATTCTGCTATTCGTTTTTCTGCTGAATTTTTTGAATGCATTTCAACTCCTAACTTTTGGGAAATCTTCTCATAAGAATCAAATGCTTTTTTACCAATCTCTACAATATTATCAATTTGGGATAAATTCCAATGCAATGCATCAGATTGATAGGAGAGAAGTTTCTTTATTTGTGTTTTAAGATAATCCATGTCAAACCTTTGTTCAGTTATCTTTTTGTCATATCTTGAACTTTGAGTAGCATCGCTGTAATAAGCAATTATGACGTAAACGCCAAGTAAACTCATTAATGAAATTGTGTCCCACTGTAAAAAATCTCTGTCTCCATCTTTGCCTTCATCTTTAACAATAGGGATTATTGTTACTTTTTTACCAGCAAAAGATAAAGAATCATAAACTCTTGCATAAGGATAAGACCTTGTTCTTTTTGAAGAAACCCACCAGCTTAAAGCAATTTTGTTTTTGTCATCAATCTTTAAGATAAATGTTGCTTCTTTTGAAAGTGCTTTATCCAAATCGTTAAAATTAAAAGTATGCAATTTTCTACATAAAAATGGCGTATATCTTATGCCTTTGATTTTTGCAGTGATGTTATTCATTTTACCCATCCTTTTTCTCTTTCAATTAATTCGAAAGTATCATCATTTTTATCTAATCTCTTTTGTCCATTAAAACCAAGTTTTTCTTTTATAATTGGAATCAGTGATTTCTTTATTTCGATG
>JACOYJ010000007.1 GCA_016181885.1 Candidatus Pacearchaeota archaeon
TAGAAAGTTGGATTAATTGGTTCAATGAGAAGAGAAAGAATCTTGGAATTAAAGCTTATCCTGCAGACCTGTATGTTAAGTATTAAGGTTTACTTAACAGGTTAGTTAGCTTTATTAATTAAAATTTGCTTTATGTTAAATGCCTCTTAATAGAAAATTAAAAACTACCTTTGGAAAGGTAAGTGGTTTATATCATTCTGCACGAATAGGTTATGCCAGCAAGCTGTTTTCAGACATTGTTAAAATATCAAATATAAAAAAGAATTCGGTTATTCTTGATGTTGGCTCCGGAACTGGAAAATCAGCTGAATTCTTTGCTAAACATGGTTATAATTTAATTGGATTGGATATTGGCAAGGAGCTCGTTTCCATCGCTAAAGCAGAATTACAAAATTATCCCAATCTAAGCTTTAAAATAGGCTCTTTTGAAAAAACTAAATTTAAACCAAACACTTTTGACCTTATTATTTCTGGACAGGCCTTTCATTGGCTTGATCCTTATGTTGCATGTAAGAATTCCGCAAAATTTTTGAAAAAAGGGGGTTTTCTTGCTATATTCTCCAAATTTCAAAAGAAAGATCTTAAGTTTTCTCCAAAGATATGGGAGCTGTTTATAAGACATTGCCCCGACTATCCTGCTGATAAACTAAATTATCTTAGTTATGCTATTAATATCTCTGAAAAAATTAATAAAAGCAATTTATTCTTCAAGCCAATAATTAAAAAATATAACTCTAAATTTAAGTATTCAAAGAAACAGTATAGAGATTTGATCATGTCATTTTCTTGGACAAGTTCCTTAAATAAAGGGAGAAAAGAGTTATTTCTTAAAGAACTAGGTAAGATGCTGAATAGTAGGAAATGGCCTTATTATGTTACTTATGATAATGTACTTATTATTGCTAAAGTAAAGAAATAAAAACCATTTTATACTTAAGAGATTATGACATCAAGCATAAAACTCACATTCCTTGGCACAGCAGACCAAATTCCCAGCGCAGACAGGAATCATACTGCTATCTTGTTGACTTATGAAGGAGAGAACATTCTTGTAGATTGCGGAGAGGGAACGCAGAGGCAGTTTAGGAAAGCTGGGCTTAATCCAGGAAAAATTACTAGAATATTAATTACTCATTGGCACGGAGACCATATTTTAGGATTGCCTGGTTTGTTATCGACGCTGTCTTTATCGGGATATAATAAAAAACTTTATATTTACGGGCCTAAGGGAACTAAAGAATTTGTACGGGAATTGTTGAGAGTTTTCGGATTTAAGAGAAATTACGAAATTGTTGCAGAAGATGTTAGTGGAAAGTTCTTTGAAAATGAAGATTTTTATTTAGAAGCTGAAAGCATGGAGCATGGAATTCCTTGCAATGCTTATTCTTTTGTCAAAGAAGGACAAGTTAGAATTGATAAAAGCAAATTGAAGAAATATAAGATAAAAGAGGGTCCACACCTTGCCGAGTTAAAGAAGGGGAAAGATATTACTTATGAAGGCAAAAAATATAAGGCAAAAGATTTGACTTACGAGGATGAAGATAGGAAAGTAAGTTTTGTTCTCGATACAAGAGACAATAAGAAAATAATTCCATTTGTTGAAGACGCTGATTTGCTTGTATGCGAAAGCAGTTTTGAAAAAGAATTGGAAAAGCAGGCGGAAGAACACTTGCATTTAACTTCTGAACAAGCCGGAGAGATTGCAAAAAAGGCTAAAGTGAAGAAACTTGTTTTAACTCACTTGAGCCAGAGATATGAGAGAAATACAAAGCAAATTTTGAATGAAGCAAAGAAGATTTTCAAAGATACTGTTGTTGTGAGGGATTTTGATGTTATGGAAGTATAGAAATTATTAAAAATTTAATTAACTTTTTGTTAATATGCCTTTAGATTTTAAGCTTCCAAGGAGTTTTAATGGCGGAAAGCTGGCTGACGCTATTATAACTTCTTTAGATAGATTAGGAGGATATAAAGTAGCCAGAACAGATAATAATAGGTCTATCTCAATTAATGCTGATAGCCTTAGTGAAAGTTTGTCTTTTAGAGTTATGTTATATTCCAATGCTAGTTATTCTCACTTAATGCTTCAAGGAGACTCTCTTCAAAATGGAATTCAAAATTCTTTTGCTACATATCTCTTAGAAGAATTAGCTAAGCAATAATAGAAACCTTTTAAACTAATTATTTCTTCGTTTTTGTATGCCCGGGTAGCTCAGCCTGGATAGAGCACCTGCCTTCTACGAAGAAATTCGAGGCGAGCAGGGGGTCGCAGGTTCGAATCCTGTCTCGGGCGTAAAATTAAGATTTTACTTAATATTCGCTCAGGCTTGGTCAAATGCGGGCGTTTTTGCAAAGCAAAAACGACATGGAAAAATAGTTATTTCGAACTTAGGCGTTTATAAATCTAAAATGAAAAAGGTGAAAAAGATTCTTTTTGTCTGCATGCACAATAGGTTTAGGAGCAAAGTGGCTGAAGCTGTATTTAGCAGACTTAATACCAATAAAAAACTTAAAGCTGGGAGTGCTGGCTTTTTGCTTGACCAAGATAGATTATTTATCGCCCCAAAGGTTATTGAAGAAATGAATAAAAGGGGCTACAAAATTAAAGGCAATCCAAGGCAATTAACTAAAGAGCTTGCTGAAAAATTTGATATTCTTGTTGTTTCTGCCGATAATGTTCCAAAAAATTTTACAGATTTTTCAGGGAAAATATTACGCTGGAATATTAAAGATTGTTCCTCAAAAGATACAGAATGCATAAAAAAAAGAATTGATGCAATTGAGAAGAAGGTTGAAGTGTTGATTGCCGAGTTAGATTAAGTCAAAGGAGTTAATTCTCTTATTTGAATATGCTTAATTAAGACTTAGCGAAACAATCAAAAGAATAATATTTATCAAATAGGTCAAGGTGCAGATTAAGCAAAAAGTTCTCATGTTATATTGAAGATAGGCAAAAAAAAGTGACCCAATTACGGCAATTAGGGATAAATAAAGGACCATATAATTTAGATTAAAGACAAATAGCATGATTATTGCTACATAAAGAGTTATTCCGAGAATTGAATTGTGGATTCCGAAGAATCGTCCGTATCTGCTTGAAATTGCCCTGGAGCACGAAATTCTTATTGAAAAATCACAAATAGAACGGTAGTCTTTGTTCTTTTTCAGTGAATTTTCTATGTGGAAAGTGTACAAGGAAACAATCAGGCCGATGATTGCAAATATCAAAACTAACATCTTTTTATTAAAGGTAAATAAATTTAAATACATTTCCTTTTGGGGGTTATGTTAATTTAAAAGGTGATAAATCTTGCCAAACTGTTGATTAATCGACGATATTTTATAGATTATTGGTTAACACGAAGAGTCATTTAATAAAACTGTAATTATTTAATGGTTTGTAGGCAATAAAAAACAAAATTTATTAATCCATCACCCGTTGGCTTAACATAATCAGAAATAGTCTATTTTTTAAAGTATGAATTTTTGATTTTATTAACTTATGCGGAGGTGGCACAGCGGCTACTGCGGTCGGCTGCAGATGAGAAGAACCTACGGTTCTCCCTCACACTCTCTCCCTTTTAGTTAAGGAAGACGGAAACGCAGAACCCGGCTTTTCGTGGGTTCGAGTCCCACCCTCCGCTTTCATTTCCCAGCCTCGACATATTAAGAAATGAAAGCCTCGGCTCTCCGCTTTCAAAGCTAAGCGACGAAAAAGATTAGCGAAATCGACGAGATTTTAGCCTCCGCTTTCAATAGACTAAAATTAAGGGCAAGAAAAATGAACCTAAAACAAGAAAACTGGTATGATGCTGATGGAAGGAACATGGCTGGCTACGAGCAAATACAAGCCAGATTAATATTTATTGAAAATGAATTAGATAATCTTGATGAAATAGATAGGGCTTATGAAGTCGGCATGATTAAAATGTTAGTAGAATTAATACCTAACGAAGCGTCAAGATTAATTTGGAGAAAGAAGATTAAGGATAAATTGGAAAGTATAGTTAAGAGCTGATATGAAAAAAGTTTATCTTATTCGCGGATGGGGAGGAAGTTCTTCCAGCGAAGGATGGTTTGCCTGGCTCAAAGAAGAATTTTACAAGAAAGGACACGAGGTTATTGCTTTCGACATGCCTGATACAGATAATCCTAAAATAGAAGAATGGGTGAGGCATCTTGAATTTAATATTAAAGATGTTGATGAGCACACTTACTTTATAGGACACAGCATTGGATGCCAGACAATACTAAGATTTTTGGAGAAATTGCATAAGCATAAAAGAATTGGAGAGTGTGTTTTTGTTGCAGGCTGGTTTAATTTAATAAATCTTGAACCAGGAGAGCTTGAAATTGCGCATCCTTGGCTGAATACTGCAATAGAATACGAAAGAGTTTTAGATCATTGCAATAAATTTTTGGCAATATTCTCAGATAATGACCCTTATGTTCATGTAGATGAAGCTGAGAAATTCAAGAATAATTTAGGAGCAAGGATAATTATAAAGAAAAAACAAGGGCATTTCAATGAAACGAAAAAGATTCCAGAAATTTTGGAGTTTTTGAGATGAAAAAAGTTTACATTGTTCATAGATGGGATTCAAGCCCGGAATCAGATTGGTATCCCTGGCTGAAAAAAGAATTAATCAAAAGGAAGTTTGAGGCAGATATTTTAAGAATGCCGGATCCGGGTTTTCCGAAAATTGATGTTTGGGTTAATTACTTGAACGAGAATGTTAAAAACATAGATAAGGATACGATTCTTATTGGACACAGCGTTGGGTGTCAGACGATTTTAAGATTTATGGAGAAATTGCCTTTTGATGTTAAAGTTGGAAAAGTTGTCTTGGTCGCGCCTTGGCTTGAATTGCGAGGAATTGAAGAAGAAGGACCCGAAGTTGTCAAGATTGCGAAGCCCTGGCTTAAAAAAAAGATTAACTGGAATAAAATAAATGAACATTGCGAGAAATTTGTATGCATATTTTCAACTAATGATCCCTATGTCCCATTGTCTAATGTTGAGAAGCTCTATAATAAATTAGGAAATAAAACAATAATACTGAAAAATAAAGGCCATTTTACAAAGGAAGAGGGAGTTAAAGAATTGCCTGAAATTTTGGAATGGATTGGATGAAATTTAAAATGAAAGGAATAACTTTTTCTAGCGATAATGGAAAAATAGGCATGAAAGATCATTTAGACAGTGCAAAAATGATGGAAGAATATTTTAAGACTTCTGAGAATCCTGAAGAAGCCCAAATAAACATGAAAAATATAAAATGGGTTCACGAAAATGTTTTAGATTTTGATAATATAATTAAGTTTGAAGGAAAAATAATCGGCAATACATTCATGCTTCCGTGCACAAAAGACCTAATGGGCAGGTTCTTATCGAATAGCATTAATGAAAATCAATTATTTGAAGAAATCAAGAAAAATGTCAATCCTAAAAAATTCGACGCTATTTATCTTTGCTCGTCTTTCATAAAGCCAGAATTTAGGGGAAAAGGCTTGTCTGTTGAAGCAAGAATGAAAACTATCAAAAGAGTCACTAAGAACTTAAAAATAAAGCCAATTCTTTTTTATGAACCTTATACTGAAGAAGGTGAAAAATCTTGTGAGAAAGTTGCTGAAATTTTAGGACTTGAGCTCAGAAAAAGAGAAACATTAAAATGAAAATCTTGGAGCAATTAAGGTGAATTATTATAAAAATCTTTAAGCAGTTGTTGTTTCAACTGGCTGATTTAAAGTTCTTTCAAGCCACATTCTGTCATAAAATGAATGTTCCAACTTGTGGTGATCACATCCAACAGTAAAGCTTACTGACCAGCCGTTTTTTTCATATTTTGCCTGAAGGTGTCTTTTTACTATTGCTTCTAAAGGGTATATTTTGCCATCGAAGTCAACAGGAACCCTTTCATTTCTTTCAGGCATATATCCCCTATCAATCGCCTTGTCTGTTATTTTTTCTAGTTCGTCTAGAAGTTGTTTTTTCTGTTCATTTAGTTCTGGAATGTCATAAGTATTTCTTACCATAAGATAAATAATAGATGTAGCTTTAAAAATATTTATCTGCTTTACAGTTTGTTTAAATCTTCCCTTCTTTTCTTAATTGGAACAGCTTAACTATTAGTCCAACTGTCGCAAGAAGAGATAGATAAATAAGAAGGTAATCTGTGATGCTCATTTTGAACTAGCAAAAACTTTGGTGATTGAGTACTTTTCGCACCAAAAAGGCTTAAATAATTGCTAAACTACGACGATAGTGATGATAAGGGGGTTTGCACGCAAGTATTTTGAAGGT
>JACOYJ010000008.1 GCA_016181885.1 Candidatus Pacearchaeota archaeon
GGAGTAGAAGCAAAAATAATAGATAAAGAATCGGGAGAAAAAATTCCCGACGATAAAGAAGGAATAATATGCGTTATGGGCCCTAATGTCATGAAGGGATATCATAAAAATCTAAAAGAAACTGCAAGAGTATTGAGCGCTGATGGCTGGTTTAATACTGGAGACAGAGGATATTTCACGAAGAAAAAAGAACTTGTTATAACAGGCAGAGAAAAAGAGATTATTGTTCTTTCAAACGGGGAGAATATTAATCCTGTACCAATTGAAAGCGCCTTGATGCAGAGCAAATATATTGACACAGCAATACTGACAGGCCAAGACTGGAGACTGCTTGGAGTTTATATTGTTCCAAATTTTGATGCGCTCGAAAAATATTGCGAAACGGAAAACATTTTTCTTCAAAAAAATTCTCTGGAAACAGCTCTTAGTGATGAAAAAATAACAAGATTATTTAAAAACGAAATAAATGCCTTAGTATCTAAAAAATACGGCTTCCAAAACTATGAACTAGTTCATGCGTTTTCCCTGCTTCCAAACCCATTTATTCCTGGAAAAGAGCTTACACATACTTTAAAGCCAAGAAGGGCAGAAATCGACAGAATATATGCTGTAGAACACCAAAGAATGAGAGAAGCCATTGAAAGGTAAAAACTTGGCTCCGAAAGATATTTAATAATCAGGAGTTTTAGATATAAATAAAATGCTATCGATAGAAGTCCGCGTTAATAGGGATTTAATCGGACATGCTTATATAGCAAATAAAAAAGTTTCGATGGCGAATGGCGCAGCTTATTCAGTAACCTATTATACTCCAAACAATAAAAATAAAATTCTTGAATTTGAAGTTGTTCACAAGCCAGAAGAGGGCGTTGAAAAGCTTATTCTTTTAGTTTATCAAGAAGTTGTTAAAAGGACTATGAGTAAAAAAGAAGTTAATTGTTTGTGAAGGTTCAAGTTAATTAATTGGAGAAAGCCCTTTTTCTCAGAATTTCCTCTATTACTCCTGCTTCTTGCCACCTTCCAGAGTAAATATATTTAAGAAAATCAATTGGTCCCCTAACAGAAACTTCTCTTTGTCTTGCGATTAGTTCTTCGCTTGATTTTTTTTGCAATCTGGTAAAATATAGGTCTTCTGATTGGATAAAATCAATAAAGTTCATTTTATTGCTTCTCTATTTTAATATTTAAATCTTGCTTATCAAGAATAAGATTTATAAGCCAATAAAATATGACAAGATTATGAATTTTCAATTTTATGTTGAGAAATTGTGCTCGCTTGAAAAATACGAGGGGTTCAAAAAAGCAGAGCCCGCGGCCTTTCCATGTTCTGGTTTTTTTATAATTGACTATGAAGGCAACGACAACCAGCAGCACATTGACTTTTACATTAAGGGCAAAAATAAAATGGTTTCTTTCAAGTTAGAATCTGGAGAACTTGTGCCTTTAGAATATATGGGAAATGCCACTCCTGCAGAGATGGATTTTGAACTCAATTTGGATTTTGATAAAGTTCGAGAGTTAATTGAAAAAAGAATGGCTGAAGAAAAGGCCGCAAAATCCATGAAGAAAGTTATTTTTTCACTGCAGAAAAAGGATGAAAAGCATTTTTTGCTGGGAACTGTTTTCTTCGGGGTTTTTGGCTTGGTTAAAACAACCATATGCGTTGAAGATATGAAGATTGTCGATTTTGAAAAGAAGAATCTTCTTGATTTGATTAAAATTAAGAAAAAAGATGAATAGATTCTGGAAAATTAAGGTTTCTCAACAATAAAAATTATATTTCTTTCTGGAGGGACTTTTTCAATTATATTGAAGCCGGCTTTTTCGAATAAAGCATAAATTTCTTCCGGCTCATAAAGATAATAATATCTTTTTCCCTTGTCTATCCACCCCACATGAATTTCCTTTTTTGATTTCTTGAATCTTTTTGAGTCTTTATTCCAGACAGAGATTTTCGTTTTTGCTTTAGATTTCAAAACTCTAAAGAGCTCTTCAACAACTTTCCCTCTTTTTTCCTGCGTTTCAATGCAGTGCAAAAGCGAGATGCATATAGCTCCGTCAAAAAAATTGTCTCCAAAAGGAAGTTCGCATGCGTCTGAAACAAAAAGTTTGGCATTTATTTTAAGTTTCTCAGATTTTTCTCTGGCGTGTTTAATCATATTTTCAGAAAAATCAACAAGCCATATCTCTCCGTTTTTTATTTTAACAAGATGCCTGCCGCTTCCGCTTCCCAAATCAAGAATATTCCCTTTTTGCCCTTTCAAAAAATCAACAATTCCCTCTGCAGGCTCATCCTTGAATTCGCTCCACTCTTGAGCTATGTTATTCCAAACTTGTTTTTGATTTTCCATAAAATAACTAAATTATAAATCTTTTAAAAGGATTGCTTAATTATAGTTTTACCCGTTAATCAAGAAGTTCTTTTACAGAGTTTAGCCCATCCTCAATATCTTTCTTCAATCTATCTATATTCTCTCTAATATACTCGCTTGCATTATCTATTTGAGTTAATTTTGTTTGAATATTTTTGAAGTCCAATAATCCATTTTTTAATCCTTCTATCTCTTTTTGAATTTCATCTATAGGAATTTCTTTCTTCTTGGCTTCCGAACTTCTTTCAACAAACATTCTCGCAACTCTGAGCGCAAAATAAAGCCCATAATTATCGAAAGAAGTAATGATATAATTATTAGTAATTTTCATCGGGGATAAAGCTGTTGGAATCTGTTCCTGAGATTTAAATAAAAATATCCCAAACTTAGCACTCCTATTCTCTATTGCATCATTAATTTCATCCATAGTCTTTTTATGGGAATAGGCAGAACTATCTTTACATTCTATAATTATTCTTTTATTCTCATCACCGCTAATATCTACGGCTATATCTCCTATTTTATTGGTTTTGCCCAAACTTTCACCCACAAATCTTACTTTATCTTCATATTCCGAACAAAAATCGTCAACCGACTCGAGAACAACTTCTTCAAATTTTCCGCCTTTCAAAGTCGTTTTTTCCATAAATTCATTTTTAGTTTTCTCTTTCATCAGTTCATCCCTTAAATCCTGTATCTTCTTGAAAATTTCATCTTTCAGCTTTTTAATTGGAGAATCGTCTTCAAACGGGCTCAATAAATCACTAATTTTACCCTTTCTTTTATCAAAGTAGTCTTCAAATAATACCCTCATTTTTCCCAAAGAACTTGAATTACTTTCAATATCTAAGGTTTTTTCAATAATATCTTTAATGCCTTTCCCTTGATTTTCAAGATTCTTCATTAACTCTTTAAATTCTTTCTCAATATAATCTACATTTTCAGTCAAGTAAAGATTTCTTAATCCTATTGATCCAATTACTATTGCCTTTTTAACAAAATCTTCCCTTTTCTCTTCTGCAATATCATTTATGATCTTATAAGTATTAATATCATCTAGAATAAGGTCTTTAACAATTACAGAATTATTCTTCAAATCTATATTCTTGGTCATCAAAAAAGGGGTAACTTTAGATATTTAAATGTTCTTGTTGCCTCTAGTTGAAACCTTTAAATAACCCCCATGCATTTTTTTGAAATGTCAAAACTTGGTCCCATACGAAAACCAGTAAGAACTATATCGGGAATAACCCCTTTAACTGTTGTCCTAAAGCCAAGGAAATGCGATCATGGAACTTGCATTTATTGCCCAGGAGGAGATTATACCCCCCAAAGTTACACGGATAAAAGTCCGGCAATCATGAGGGCCTTAGCCTTAAAATTTGACCCTTACGAGCAAACAATTAACAGGCTCAATACTCTAAAGAAAATGGGGCATCCAACAGACAAAATAGAAATAATAATTCTCGGAGGGACTTTTTTGCAGTATGATATTGATTACCAATATGAATTCATAAAAAGAATTTTTGACGCGCTTAATGGAAAAGATGCAAAAAATCTGGAAGACGCAAAAAAAATTAATGAAACAGCAGAGCACAGATGCATTGCAATGTGCATTGAAAACAGGCCCGATAATTGCTCTTCTGAAGAGATAAAAAGAATGCTGGAGTTTGGAGCAACAAGGGTTGAAATAGGCGTCCAAATTCTCGACGATGTTATTTACAAAAAAATTGCAAGAGGGCACAAAGTTAAAGACGTCATTGACGCAACAAAAAATCTGAAAAATGCGGGATTTAAGGTCGGTTATCACATAATGCCGGGCCTGCCTTATAGCAATCCTAAAAAAGACTTGAAATTATTCAGGAAAATATTTTCTGACCAGAAATTCAGGCCAGACCAATTGAAGATTTATCCGTGCCAGATAGTTAAAGATTCGCCTCTTGAAAAAATGTATCAAAGAATAGGCTACATGCCGTACAGCAATGAGCAGACAAGAGAAATTTTAAGCAGAATTATGCGGATGATTCCCGAGTATTGCAGGGTGATGAGAGTCATGAGAGAGATTCCCAAAGAAAAGATGGTCGTTGATCCGCTAAAGCTTGATTTAAGAAAAGATGTTGAGGAAAAATTAAGAAATTCCGGAGTAAAAATAAAGGAGATAAGAATGAGGGAAATTGGATTCAATTTAAAATCATCCAAGCTTGGCCAAATTAGTGCGATTGGATTTAATATTAGAAGAGATATCGATGAAAACTTGAAGTTGAAGATTGTTAGCTATCAAGCCTCTGATGGTGAAGAGTATTTTTTGGAGATTGTAAATAAGGATAATTTATTATTTGGATTGTTAAGATTAAGAATTTTTGATGAAGATATAGCTTTATCTAATTTCCTTTTGCCTAAGGCTCGTGATATTAATGGCTCAGAACAGGTTTCGCTAAGTTCTTCGCTAAAAAAAGATGTTAAAAGTGATAATGCAATAAATCTCAACAGTAAATATTCTGAACAGGATAAAAATGATTCGAACACAAAAACAGCAATTATCCGAGAGCTCCATGTTTACGGACAGTCTCTAAAACTTGGCGAAAAGTCAGAAAAAGCTTCACAGCATCAGGGTCTTGGAAAATGGCTAATGGGAGAAGCGGAGAAAATTTCTAGAAAGAAGAAGGTTTCAAAGATAAAAATTATTTCTGGTGTTGGAGTCAGAGAATATTACAAAAAATTAGGTTACGAATTAGAAGATACTTATATGGTTAAGGAGATATTATAATTTTACTCATTTATTTTTATCTTCCCCTCCTGCCATTCTTTAAGAATTAATCTCGCAACTTGGTCGGCATTGACTTCGTTGCCTTTTTTCAGCATGTTTTTCTGCCTCCCCAATTCTTCTAAAAGAATCTCTGAATCTCCATTAGAGTAAATTTTATAATATGCTTCCAAAACACCCGGATATTTTCCTATTAATTCTACCACAGCATGTTCTGGGTCTTTAACGTTTGAATAAGTTCTGGCTCCTATTCGTGCATGCCCGGCGATTTTTTTGCCTTCGGTCGTTGAATATTCTTTCCTTGGAATTACTCCCGGGCTGTCTAAAAGGAAAATGCTATCTGCAAGTTTAAGCTTCTGCATGCTTTTCGTATATCCAGCCTGCGACGACACTGGAGCGGAACCTCTTCTAATAAGCGCGTTTATCAAAGAGCTTTTTCCGGTGTTTGGATAGCCTAAAATTCCGACGATAATTTTCTCTTTCTTTAATTGTGATGAGACTATTTTTATTATGTTTCTTAACTCATTTATCCCTCTTCTGTCTTTACAAGAAATTAAGACGCTTTTGTCAGGCATTTCTTCTATATTTTCAAGACTTATAAGGTCTGACTTGTTTATTGCATGGATTATCTTCTTGTTCTTGGATTTGATGAAGTTGTCAATTTCCGGGTTAAATGTATCTTTTACAAATCTTGCATCTAAAACCTCAATTATTATGTCAGCTTCATTTAGTATTTTTTCAGTTATAGATGGGAATCTTTTCCTTTGTTTCTTTATGTTTTTTAAATGCCCTGTTCTTCTTGATGAAAAACTATATCTTACTCTCATTCGAATAAGAAAATTATTAAGTTTATAACTTTTTAGGATTTGTTAAGCCAACTTACTAACTTAACATTACATGGTTTAATTCCTTCAATAATCTGCAAACAATAAATAGAATTACCTGCTCATTTCATTCGCAGATTTGCTGTTAATTATTGATAATAAAATACACGACGATAATCTGCAAACAATAAATAGAATTACCTGCTCATTTCATTCGCAGATTTGCTGTTAATTATTGATAATAAAATACACGACGAGAGGAGTGAACAATTTTTTGTGCTAAGATTGCTGGTTTACTTTACAGGATTATATTATGAATTATGGTAGATTTTTTATGTAATGGAAATAGGGTTGGTGATTGCAGTGTTTGTTCTTATGATTCTAATAATAACAATCATTGTCCAAGGCATACCCTGATAAAGATTTGAACTTTAGAGGCTGTTTAAGAAAGAGATAAGTGATTATTTCTTCTTTTTTCCAAGCAATCTATTAAGAATGTTATATGCCGCGAGAAGATATGTTGCAAAAGCGGGAATTAAATATCTGTTAAATTGCCAGCCATCTCTTTTATCTAAAATTTCGTTTTGAGCTTTTTTGCTTGCTACAAATTCTTGATAAAGCATTACTGGTGGAAGGGCTCTAAAAAGACAATACTCCCAGTCAGATGTAAATCTTGAAAAGTCCTTGTGATGTCCAAGTTCATGAGCAGTTATTGATTCTATATTGCTGTAACAGACAGCTGTTTTTGTTAAAGCATTATAGTAGCTTCCCCTGGAAAATTCCGCCCATATTTCATTTCCAAGAGCTGAGGGAATTCCCATTAAAATTCTTGCAAGAATGTTATTTCTTTCTGTTAGTTTATTTTCTGTAAATAATCTCCACATATCATAAAAAGCTTCGTTATGATTTATTCTCAGGGTTATATCCTTTATGTCAGGGTTATTTTCCAGCATCGCTAAAGAGGCTCTTGTTCTTTCTGCATCCTGCCCCCAAGCATAATCTAAATCCCAAAAAAGTAATTTCCCGGGTATTGAAAGTGTATGTCCTACCAATCTTGAAGGTAACCAATCATTATCTTTAACAAAACGATATCTCTCTGTTTTTATTTCAAAGTTTTTTGAGAAGTCTATGTTTTCTGTTTTTACTACTTTTTCAAGCCTTGTTTCTTGCCAAGCCATTCCTCTTACAGAATCGTCTAAAATAATGGCTCTCTCTCTTGTATCAAAAGGCAATGAAGTTTCTGCAACTACTATTTCATCAGGCAAAGAATATTGTTTTGGCCTTTTTTGTTCTTCTGATGGACCGTTGAAAATATACCAAGGAACTAAAAATAATGTTAATGTTCCTAATCCCAATTTTGGTGCCATCAGTTCTTTTAGAAAACCCCGCTTTTAAAACATTTCTATTAATATTAACTTAAAAGGGGTTACAAAATAGGAGAATTTAAAAAGGGTTTTTCTTTGTCATATGGGTAAATTTGGATAACCAATATGAGCAGAGACACAACTATAAGATGCCTTGAGGAAAAACTTAGAAGATATTCCCTCGCTCCTTTCGATAAGAATAAAGATAAAGGGCCTCTGGGAGAAATTATTTTTAATGAGCTTAGTGAAGCGGGATTGAATCCGCAAACAGATGAAAAAGGAAATATTTTTATTGTCAAAAATCCAGGAAGCGAAACTTCGATTGTGATTTCTTCTCATATGGATGCTGTTTTTGGAGATGATTCAAAAAATTATGCTTTCGGCGAGACTGGTGATGGAAATTTAATGGGATGCTTTGACAATTCTGTCGGCTGCGCAATAAATATGGAACTTGCACTTAGCACAAATCCTAAAGTAAGAACCTATCATGCCTTTACAACCGGAGAAGAAACCGGAGGCAGCGGCGCTGCACATTTAATTTCTGCAATCGCAAAAGAAAGCCCCCTTTGCATAACTTTAGATGTAAGCTCTGAAAATTATGGGGAGCCTTTTAATATAGAAAATATTTCCTCCACAATTGGCATTGGAAGGCTTAATAGCTTGACTCGAGAGCATTTTGGAAGAGACCCGACTTTAAGCCCTAACGGAATGTTTGATGAAAGCATGGTTTATGGAAGGCTTGCAAGAGCTTTTTCAGTTTGCCCCATTGTTTCTGGGAGCATGCATTCTGACAGCTGCAGAATGGAAAGAAAAAATCTGTCAGATTCTTACTTTTTTCTTAGTGGTTTTTTGAATTCAAGAAATCTTGAAAAAGAGATTAAGTCTGTTGGGTCTTCTGGCGCATTTTTAAGAAAAATAATCGAAGAAGCAAGAGTGGTTATAACTGGCAGAGGACATTCCCCAAGCCCCCATATTTATTACCTTCAGGGAGGCAGAAAGTGGTTAACCTACTTTTTTGTCCAGCACTCTCAAGAAACTGCTCCTGTTTTTACTCCAGACAGAGAAATTATTGAAAAAGTGCGAAGCCCCAGTGAAGGCTTGAAAACAAGAGATGAATTAAATGTTAGTTTTGGAGAGGTTAGTGTTGAAGCAGAGGTTGTTTTAGAAAATCATAGATATAAAGGAATGAAATTAGGGTATGAAATCTCTTTAAGCCCTCCTGGCAGGTTTAGGGAGGTTTTAGATAGATTAAAAGCAGGATATTCTGACAGGGCAGACAGGACTATTAGTTATTATTCTGGAATTGACTTGAATTTTACAGTTAAGGGAAAAGATCATAAACAGGAAATCTCCGACACTTTGTCCAGCGTTTTAACAAGCTACGAATCATTAACCGGAGGGGAAGAAAATGGCATCACTTAAAGGACTGACTGACGAAATCGCAGAAATATGCAAGCTAAGATTTAGCAGGTTTGAGATAAATAAAAAAGATATTGAACATGCTGTAAGGCATATTTTAAATAATCATGGGTGTGATGGAAGCGTGGATAAACTTCCCGCAATAGTGGATGGGCTTTTAAATCATGCAGCAGAAGTGAAGCGTACCCTTAATTTTACAGATGTTGTTGATTTTTGTTATGAGATTAATCGTTCTGGCAGAGGTATTTTTGATGCTTTGCATGCAAGGTATTTTTATCCTGGAGAAGTTGATGTTAATTCCATGAATGTCTTGGAATTTGCTGATTTTGTATATGGCAGGGGGATAGATGTATTGTGTGAGCTTAGCAAGAGATATCCTATGCCTAACGAAGAATTTCGTTTCGACACTGCTAAATTGCCTGAAGATAGAAAAAGATTATTTTCTTATTGGAAATATAGTTCAGAAGGAGAATACCATAAACCTGCTCATAGGTTCTTGATTGAAAAACAGGCAGAATCAGGCAGCTTCAGGGCATGGCTTGAAGCGCAAACTCCAACAGTAGAAATAAAAGATGAGTTTGAAAAATTAGGGCTGGATTATTCTGCTTGGGACAATCCCAATGCTGCATTCGGATATAAAGGAAAACTTGAAGAGATTGTTTGCGATGGAGAAAAGGCAAAAGAGGCTGCGCGGGATTTGACAAGAAAGCTTACAAGGGGCGAGTTTATTGGATGCCTGACAGCGTCGCCAAAACAAGTTTTCAAAGCAATCGGCGCGATTTATAAAGGAATGGAAACGGCAGAAGATGTTCAGGCCTTGCTATTAACACTTCAGCAATATGTTGCTCCAAAACATCTATCTCAAGGAAGGCTTGCAAAAGAATTCAAAATGGTTGAAGCTTTGGCGACAGGGGCAAACCCAGAGCTTGCGGGAAAAGATTATGATTTTGTTTTTAGGACATGGAGGCGGCAGCCAAGCTATGATTTCTGCGAGGGAAATGATTCTGGGATATGCACTGCGTTTAATGGCACCAGTGGTGAGGCGATGATAAATTACCTTGTAGACAGGGCAGTCAGCCTTGTTGACATTGTTCATAAAGGTAGGAGACACGGGCAGATTTATATGTTTGGAGCTGTTGATGAGAATAAACGACCAATATTAATCGTAGATAGTTTAGAAGTTGGGAATAACGATTCAATTGAAGAAAAAAGCCAAGACCTTTATGTTGCTACAGAGGGAGTTGTTAAAGAAATCGGCAGAAGAGCCGGTTTCAAAAGTGTTCTTGTAAGCGGAACCTTATACTGGAGACATTCGAGCGCTTTCCTGGATTATTTAATGCATAAGTATGGCAGAAGGCATGACCATAAAGAAATAAATTGGTTTGGGGAGCGTGTTCAAGTAGTTGATCCAGCAGAGTCTGATTTTGATAAGAGGCTTATAAGCAAGATAGGCAATACTCGGGCAGTAAAAAATATTCTGGGAAATTTAAATCATGATAGCAGATATGTTGGAAGAAAACATTACTTTGATATTTATGGTGTTCTGGGGCAGGAAGATAATCTTGATTGGAAAGAAAATTGCGATAATTATCTGGCGAGAGGGCTTTTATTAAATGTTGATTAAAAATAAATTTTCCGGCTAAAGATACAGCCAACTAATGCTCACAATTAATTTATGTGTTTTGCATTAATATGATATTGTAAACTTATCATCAGTTAAGCATCCTTATCTAAAAATTATGTTCCTATTATGGTTTTATTTTTTATTAGCAGTATTAATTATTATTCATGAATAGCATGGCATTTTAAAGTCTTATTAATATTAGTCCTTATTTCAGATGTTTTTTTAAAAACCCGCATAAAAAACATATTCAGGTAGATGACGTTAATTAGACAATATCCATTAATATGTAATTTGAAAGTTAAGTAAAGCAGGATTGGCAGAACCTTTTTAAACCATTTTTATCTTTGATAGTCATATCTGAGCCCCGATAGTTCAGAGGCCAAGAATGCGGCCCTTTCAACTTGCTTGCAAGTTGATGAGGAAGCTTTGCTTCCGATTCATATCGCGAAAGCGATACTCTTTGACAAGGAAGAAAG
>JACOYJ010000009.1 GCA_016181885.1 Candidatus Pacearchaeota archaeon
TAATGTGAGCGCGTGGAACAACACACTTTTGAATCCTCCAGTTTTCACTGCTTTGACAGGGGTTAATGGCCTTATAGTTCCAAGACAGAACATTACAGAATATATCCAAAATATTACTGGCATATATCCTGCAACAAATTATACTATTAATGCAACAAAAACAGGCTATAATAATGCTTCTAAGCAGTTGAATATCACAGAAAGCACTTTGCTAACCATGGCTTTAATTGATTCCTGCCTTCCTCATCCGACTGATAACTGGAATATAACACAGAATTGTGTTGTTGACAGCAGGGAAATTACTCTTGCCCGCGATAAAAATCTAACTATATCCAGCGGAGGAAGCCTTACTTTAATTAACACAACTTTATGGATAAATGGCAGCAATAACGGCACATCAATAATAAGCGTTTTATCAGGTGGCAGCATGAACATAACTGACAAAAATGGCGATGGCTCTTTAATAAACTCAACTGCAAGAAACAACCGCCGTTTTGCATTTATTGTTAATTATAGCTCAAGCTTTGCAATGACAAATTCGCAATTGGAGGAGGCTGGATGGGTGGAGGCTTTGGGAAAATATGGATTGGAAATAAGAACAACTGTTGCTCGTTTTGAAGGGAATACAATAAAAAATAATTATGTAGGAGTACTTTTATCTTCCAATCATAATACTATAAAATCAAATTCAATAGACGGCAATTTACTGGTAGGAATAAGCATATTTACCGGCAATATTAATAATACGCTTATACTAAACAATATAACCAACAACTGGTACGGAGTTTCTTTAACCGCTTTTTCAAGCAATAATTATATTATTTCAAATAATATTTCTAATAATGGGAACGGAATTAGTCTGGAGTCTACTAATAATATTTTTAGGGACAGCAATATAACTAATAGCGTATCAAAGGATATTGAAGTTTTTGGTAGTGGCTATAATACTTTTTTAAACACCCCTTTTAACAAAACCAAGGTCTTTTTCGATTCTGTTTCAACCGGAAAAATAGATGTCAAATGGTATCTTGACTTGACTGTGAAAAATATTTCAAGCCATTTGCTGCAGGGGGCGAATGTTACCGCATTCAATAGAACACTCTTGCAGGTTTTTTCAGAATTATCTGGTGCTTCCGGGCAAATATCAAGAAAAAATATAACAGAATACACCCAGAATATTACCGGCGTTTATTATCGTACAAATTATACTCTTAATTCATCGTTGACGGCTTATAGGAATTATTCCCAGCAGTTGAATGTAACCAAAAGCATGCAGTTTGATATAGTGTTACTAAAAAACATTCCTCCAACTGTGACGCTAATTTCTCCTGTTGATAATTTTACTACAAACAATAGAACTCCAACATTTAATTGGAGTGGTTTTGATGCAGATAGTGACCCTTTGACTTATGAGCTTAATTTAACCTGCTTTTCAATTATTGGTGGAGGATGCAGTGACGATAACAGAGTTATAAGTGTCGGCTCCAGCACAAGCCATACTTTATCTGATTATTTAAGATATCTTTACGATAATTTTTATTATTACAACTGGAGTGTTAGGGCAAGCGATGATACTGGAGTGACATGGGGTTCGTGGTCCGAAATCAGGAAGCTGAACATACAATCGCTTGTTTCAATATCTCTGACAAATAATGAAGTAAAGTTCGGCTCTATGTTTCCAGGCGAATCTAATGATACTTTGGATGATAGTCCTCTTCCATTTATTTTGGAAAATACTGGAAATTCTTTTGTGAATGTTTCAATTAATGCAACTAATTTGTGGTTCACGCAGCAAAACCCAACAGAATATTTCAAATACAAAATTGACAACATAACTTCTGAGAAAGGGAGCTTTGACTGGGGAAGAACCAATACTTCATGGAGGCAGGTTCCTGGCTGGATTACTCCAACAATAGCAATAGTTCATTTTAATTGGACAGATGCGACCGACAGCGCCGAAATAAATATCAATGTGACTGTTCCGGGAGGCATTGAGGGCGCGGGCTCAAGGAACTCTTACATTTACTTTACTGCAAGCTTTGATGAAAAAGACGGGGGAGGAGGGGGGCCGCAAATATAATAAAATAAAAAAAAAAAAAATGAGTTTAGAGAAGAAATTATTCTAATTTTGAAAGGTTAGTGAAAATCATTGACGGAACCAATACTAAGATAGTAAAAGAAAGCGAATTAAAAAAAGGCACTCCAGAATATCAAATAAGCCTTGTTTTAGATAACTGGCTGAACATCGAGAGGTTAAGATATGAAAATAATTAGCTTAATTAAAATTAAACATAGGGTAAGAAGGTCCGTCTATCCTACTAACCGCGTCAAGCACGGGATTCGTCAGGTCCTGTTCCCCTATGGAATAATTATGGAAGAGGAATATATAAACTTTTATAAGAAATGATGAAAGAAATAACTAACTTTGGAAAATGGAGAATAAAATGAAAATAGAAATTGATATAAGCGGGCAGATCCAACAACTTAATTACGATTCTGCTTTGGGATTTAGAAGAGAAAATGGAATTGAAAAGAGCGTTTATTTGAGAAGTGAAACTAAGAAAGAAATAATTAAAAAATACAAAGGGCAGGTTACTAATTTAATTGAGAAGTTGCACTGTATTATGATTTACTATTGTATAATAGATTTTATAACTGAGATTAGTGAGATTAAAATTTGTCAGGATGTTAGTTTTAGAAGAATAAAAAATTCACTTCCACTGCTTTTTAAGGAGCATAATTATCTTATGGGAATTCGAATAATTCCTAGGAAAGGAAGAGAAGCTAAATCTGCAGCACATAATGTTGCACTGAGAACATTTAGAAGAAGAAAATATGCCGGTCTAATAATTACAAAGGAGATGGTAGAAGATGTATTGCTTAAATTCAAAAAACAGTAAGAGCGGACATCCAAAGATGCGAACCCCGATTATGCTGTGCTTTGAAGCCAAAGGCATCCACACAGCTTCTCCAGGCAACTCTTACAAAAAAAGGAGTTATGATAACTATAAAAATCTTTCGATAAAGAAGGTATCAAGATGAGAGAATCAAGAAAAACTAATTTTGAAAAGAAATTTCTGCTGGCTGAAGCCATATTGGTTTTTGGAGCATTGATTTATTTGTTTTTTGCAATGGCTCCGAATGCAATTTCTCCGGTTTCAGGCCAGACGATTTTTGAGCCTGATTTTGTTTTTGAAATTGAAAACGGGCAGGAGATCTTGATTTCATCAACGATAGATTTTGCAAATCCAATTGTTTTAAAGGAAGGCAGTGAGCTGGATTTGCTCCCAGGAACTTATTATTGGAAGGTGAAAAATTGGCTTATGGAAAGCGAGATTAAAACTTTTACCATTCAAAGCAATGTCGCATTGAATTTGGTAGAGGGTGAGGAGAAAAATATCCTGGAGAATGCCGGGAATGTTGATGTCAACGTTGCAGAAAAAAAAGGAGGCATAACAACAAACATTGAGCTTGAGCAGGGGAAGTCTGTTGAAGTCGGCAAAGGAGATGTTGATTATGAAGGGAGGCAAAATGAATAAAATAAAGAAAGAAAAAATTAATTTTGGAAAGAGGGAGGTTAATGGTGAATGGGCTGAAAGAAGGACTAATAATAAAAATAAATTGGGCTTATTATTCCCGCTCGACTCGCATCCTGACTTTGATATTGATAATGATAAATTAGACAAAGTCAAAATGCTCGCCCACCCACGATTAGTTAATAAAGATATTAATGAAAGAGGAAGTTTTAATCTTAGCCTTAAAGTCATTTTATCATTAGCTATATTGTTAATAATTTTAATCGTTCAAATTCATCAAATTTCGTCATTAGGCATAACTCCCGGCAGGACAAATATTAATTTTGCTCCCGGGCTGTCGCAGGAAGTTTCCTTTTCAATAGTCAATACCGAGAATAAGGATATGAGCGTTGTGTTTTTTGTTAGGGGCGCATTGAACAGCTCTGTTGCCTTGAAGCAGGCTTATGCAGAGTTTTCAGCGTCGGAAAACTCTAAATCTTTTTCATACAGAATTGACCTGCCGGAAAAAATAGAGAAGCCGGGATTGTATGAAACAGAAATTGTTGCGTTAGAAATGCCGAAGAATTTTAAGGAGCAGGGAACTTTTGTCGGAGCGACTGTTGCAGTTGTCACTCAATTGCATGTTTATGTTCCATATCCAAACAAGTATTTAGATGCGGATATGAATATAATTACAGACGATAATGGAAAAATCGTCTTTTTAGTTCCGGCAATTAACAGGGGAAAGCTTGATATAGTTAATGCTAAAGCTGTTATTGATATTTATACTGCGCTTAACGAGAAGGTTGCTACAATAGAAACAAATACAGAATCAATAAATAGCCTGATGAGGACAGAGCTTTCTGCAGAGTGGGAGCCCAAGGTTAATCCGGGAAAGTATTTGGCTGTTGCAACTATCCTATATGACAATGAAAGAGCAGAAATACAGAAAGAATTCAATGTCGGAGAGGCTTTAGTTGAAATTAAAGAAGTTGTTGTCAGGGATTTCCAGCTTGGCGAGATTGCTAAGTTCAATGCGCTGGTTGAGAATAGATGGGGCAATGAAATTAAGGAAGTTTTCCTAAATATTTTGGTTTACAATAATGACCAGCAAATAATGGCTGACTTTAAATCCCCGAATTATGATTTAAAACCCTTATCGACCAGCGAGATGGTTGCCTATTGGGATACTACAGGTGTTCACAGAGGGGAATACGACGGGAAATTAATATTGAGATATGGGGCTAAATCGGCAGAGAAGAATATTCATTTAAAGATTTCAGAAAATGATATCGAGATTTCTGGATTGACTGGCCGTGTTTTGGTCCGAGGAAAGGGCGGCATGAGCACAAACACCTTGATAATAGTTCTCATCGTAGTTTTGATTGCTGTGAATGCTGTTTGGTTTGCCGTCGTGAAGAGAATGATTAAAAAAAGAAAATAAATTTTCAGTTTTTGATTTGTTAAATCGAAGTAGAAAAAATAAGTATATTCAAAATTAACAAAAAGTTTATAAAGGTGTTTTATTTAGGTTATCTATCATTAAAAAAGGGGTTAAAAGAGATGGATAAAGAAAAGGTTGTTGTCACTTTGTTGCTGATAACTATTATTCTGTCGCTTGTCTCTGTAATTGTGACATTCAGCGTTGGAGATAAAAAAGTTGATTCTGGCAGAAATACAGTTATTGCTTCAGATCCTGATGATACTGCTTCAGTGTCGCTTGTTGTTCAACCTTCAAGCTCTGGAGGTGCTGGATAATGCAATTTTCTAATGTGTTGATGGTTGTTGCGGTTATTGCAGTTGCGCTTGCTGTCTTCAATTTAGGCAGTGTTATTGTAGTTCAGCAGTCTACTGGTTTTGCTTCATCAGATGTAGGCAATGCGAGCTTGAGTGTCGCTGCGTCGGTTAGCATCAATTTCACACAACGAGATTTCATCAATTGGGGAAGCGGAGCAGTGGATACTTCTGCAGGTCAATTTGCAACGCTTAATTCAGAAGGAACTGTTTCGGGAGCATCGCCAGCGTGGAATACTGTAACAAGCGGGCTTAATTTGACTAACGATGGAAATGTTAATGTAAGATTAAATTTATCCGCAGACAAGGATGCAATAGGGTTTATAGGACCTTCGCCGCCAGTAATAACGGCGCCATGGTATCAATGGAGAGTTAGCAATGCAAGCCAGTTACCAAGCATAGTCTGTGGGACAGGCACTACGCAACTTAATCCAACAACATATACAAATGTAACATGTTTTGACGGAGTTGGAACAGCATGTGCTGCTGATGTTTACGCTAGAGAAGTGTGTTCTAACTTTACAATTGGGAAGATTATGGAGATAGACGTTCAAGTTATAATTCCTCAAGATAGCCCACCAACAGGAAAACAGAGTTTGATTACGGCTACAGCGGCTTTCCCTGCAGTTTAATTATTTTTTATTTTTAATCTACTTTTAATGCTGGTTGTGTTAGGCACATGTGAAGTAAATCATGAAACTTAACACAGAAATAAAATTGCACTCCTCACAAAGTTCGTCGTGTTATTAACAAAAATTATTAATCTGCGACGATAGAAGCAGTAAATTAAAGTTGAATATGATAAGGTTTACGCCCCTATTCCTCACTAAAAATGTTAAGTTATGAACTTGACTTAACATATCAGTAACATATAAAAAGTATTTTTCACTTTAGGGAATATGGGAAAAAAGGGGATTTTATTTTTTGGAGCATTATTATTCTTTTTTATTGCAAACGTTGGCGCATTAGGATTGTCGCCTGCAGGAGTTGACATTAATTTTGAGCCAGGATACGAGCAGACTATTGATTATTTGGTTTTTGGGGTGGGCAGCCGTGGAGTGGAAGCTTATGTTGGCGGAGATTTGGAGCAATACGCTACGTTGAGCAAAACAAAATTAACACAGGGAGATGATAGATTTTCAGTTACTATAAAACTGCCTCAAGAAATAGGGGAGCCGGGGAGACATATTATTTATGTTGGAGTTAAGCAGCTTGTAGATGAGGAGCTTGCAAGCACTGTTGGAACCAGCGTCGCTGTTAATGGGGCTATATTTATCCATGTTCCTTATCCTGGAAGATATCTAGATATAGGCATTCTTAAGAGCGGAGATGCAAATGTCGGCGAGCCTATATTGTTTTCAGTCAGCTTGATTAATCAAGGGACTGAAAATCTGGTTATTTCACCAAAGATAAATATTTTGGATAATTTTGGCGCTGACAAAAACGAGCTTGATTTCACCTCTAGGGAAATTTTGAGTCAGGAAAAGCTTGAACTGAAAAAAACTTTTGATACAGCAGGATATAATCCGGGAACATATAAAGCAATTGCCAGCGTTGATTATGGAATCGTTGCGAAAGATGAAATAAGCTTTAGGATTGGGAGCCTTTCTGTGAATATTCTTAATTACACAAACATTTTTTATATAAAAAAACTTCAGAAATTTGAAATTTGGGTTGCAAGCGGGTGGAATAACAACCTTGATGGAGTTTCTGCTATTGTATCAATTAAAAACGGCTCTAACGAGATTACGAGTTTTGAGACAACCTCTACAATTTTGACTCCGTGGGAAGAGAAAAAAATTGAGGGGTATTTTGATGGCTCGCTTTTTAAGCCCGGAACTTACGACGCTGAAATTAAAGTCAGATATTACGGGAGAGAGCAGGGGGAGACAACAACCAAGGAAGTTAAGATAGAATTTATAAAACCCAAGTCCATTATTTTATGGCTGGTTATCGGCGGGGCTGGGATTTTAATAATAATTGTTTTAATATTAATAAAGGTGTTTAAAAAAAATGGCTACACAAGAAGGAAAAAATAAGATTTTTTCAATAACAATTATTTTTGCTGTTTTGAGCTTGCTTTTATTTTTATCGTCTTTATTTATAGATAAAGAGTCTCCGATAATAAAAGAGACGCAGGTTTTTGTAAACCTCACAATTGGTGGCGAGTCTGGTTTGGGAATTTTTCCAAATGAAACAGACATCATCAGGTTTAAGATTATACCGGGGTCATCCGCAAGCAAGAAATTAATTGCTACAAACGACTACGAGTTTAAGGTTAAAGTTGATTTTGAAGTTTTGGGCGATATAAAAGAATTTTTGATTATCGAGCCGTTTGTTTATCTTGAGCCCGGTGAGAAAAAAGAAATTGGCGTTACAACTATTTTGATTCCGCAAGACGCGGAATACGGGACTTACAAAGGAATAATAAAGGCTGTTTTTAGAAAGGCGCCATATGCAAAGTAAACCAGCAATCTTAACATAAAAAAAGGTGATTGAGTACTTTTCGCACCAAAAAGGCTTAAATAATTGCTAAACTACGACGATAGTGATGATAAGGGGGTTTGCACGCAAGTATTTTGAAGGTA